>CABUZU010000219.1 GCA_902496125.1 uncultured Lachnospiraceae bacterium | reverse complement strand
GGTAACAGTATTGTAAATGCTGCAAAAGAAAAAGGACTTCAGATTGAAAGACCTTCTAAGGTAGAAGAAATTGCTGGACATGGTATCCGTGCAACAATCGGCAGAGGAGTAGTTCTTTGCGGTAACCGTAAATTAATGGATGCAAACAACATTGATATGAGTGCATATCATAAAGATAGTTTTGGTACTGAAGTTTTAACTGCCTTAAATGGTAAGTTCATTGGTAACATTGTAATTTCAGATACGATTAAAGAAGATGCTTCTCCTGCAATTGCAGCAGTTAAGAAGCTTGGTATTACAACTGTTATGTTAACTGGTGATGCACAGGATAGTGCAGACGCAGTTGCAAAAGAAACTGGTATTGATGAAGTTCATGCAAAACTTCTTCCAGAAGATAAATTAAGCGAATTAAGAAAAGTTCGTGAAAACCATGGTGCAGTAATGTTCGTTGGTGATGGTATCAATGATGCTCCTGTACTTGCTGGTGCAGATGTAGGTGCTGCAATGGGTAGTGGTGCTGATGCTGCAATCGAAGCTGCTGACGTTGTATTTATGAATTCTGAAATGAATGCAATTCCAGAAGCATTAGAAATTGCTAGAATGACTAGTGTGATTTCATGGCAGAACGTTTGGTTTGCACTTGCAATCAAGATTATCGTTATGATTATGGGTCTATTCGGATTTGCTAATATGTGGCTCGCAGTATTTGCTGATACTGGTGTATCCGTATTATGCTTATTAAACTCAATCCGTATCTTACGTCGTAAATAAGATTTTAATTTAAAAAAGGCTTACTGTAAATAGCAGTAAGTCTTTTTTATTTCTTGACTATAAGGTAAATTCAATTTATAATAGGGATAACAAAAATGGGGATTAGGTGATAAAGATGAATGAATCAATTTTGACTCCTCAGGAAGTCGCAGATATTCTAAAGTTAAAGAAAAATACAGTTTATGAAATGATTAAGCGAGGGGATATAAAGGCCTCTAAGATGGGTAAGCAATTTCGTATTTTGCGTAAGGATGTAGATGCATATTTATATGCACAAAGCAATACAAAAGAGGTTGTATCTACGACTGATACAACAGCTTATATCCCATCTACTCCAGTCACTAATAATCAGTTAGGTTCCTTTATTATTTGCGGACAAGATATTCTTTTAGATAAGATTTGCAATTACCTTAATGAAAATACATATGGAGTTCAAGCACTTCGCTCCTATAAGGGAAGTTACAATGCACTCTATTCGATGTATCAAGGACAAGCTCAGATTGCAACTGCTCATATGTGGGATCCGGAAACAGATACCTATAATTTACCTTATGTATCGAAGGTACTTCCTGGATTGAATATAGCAGTCTTTCACTTAGCGTGCCGTAAGCAGGGATTTTATGTACCAACAGGTAATCCTTTAAAAATTAAAAGTTTTGAGGATTTGAGAAGACCGGGACTTCGATTTGTCAATCGTGAATTAGGAAGTGGAACTAGAATTTTATTAGATTGTAAAATGCAAAAACTAG
>CABUZU010000218.1 GCA_902496125.1 uncultured Lachnospiraceae bacterium | reverse complement strand
TTGGCACTTCATCCGCTCTTGCCAAATTTAACTCACCAATATTTTGCATTGAAGCTAGATAATCATCATGCTCTTCTCTATATTTAGAAGTAAATCCAAACCATTCTAATCCACCATTGGTCTGCCATGTCGGATCTGCATAATAATAAACGCCATCTAATTTAAGCTGAGTCCATTCATGAGACTGACTATTATCTGAACTTATTCCCCCTGTTGAACAAGCTGGAATCTGTAATTGAACACAAAGATGTGCATAGGCTGGTGCAAAACTCTGACAGATACCCGTTCCTTCCATAATTGCTCGATATGGACTAACATCATCTGAATTATCAGAGTCAACCGCATTGTCATCATACTGAAGTCCTTTACAAAAAGAATTGTAAACTGCAATTGCAGCTACGGTATCTGAATCTCCTTCATATACACTACCACAAATTAACTCTTCTACACGCTCGCCAAATTTTTTTATAATGCTTTGTTGTTTTTTCTTAGACACTGTATACTTAAGAGATACCGTCTTATTATCCTCTAATGTACCATAATCAACAAAATACTCTGCACATGGGAAACAAGTTTTAATAATTATAGGAATCTGTTCATAATAAGCCCTATTGCAGGAAAAAGAATCTTCACGATTCAAAATTGCCTCGACCATTTCTTGATACATCTTTTCTGTATCCTTACCAAGATACTCGACATAAGCCTTACTATAAATCGTAGGATCCCAAGTATAGTTAATTGGCTTTGTTGACTTGACAGATTCAGTAGTTTGTGCTTGTGTAGAACTTGATTCTATCGTAGTTGATTCTATCGTACTTGATTCTACTGTACTTGACTTGGTTTTTGTGCTACATCCTGTAAAAATCAACGATGTCATTAAAAATACTATAAAATATTTTTTCATAAAAACCTCCTTCTTTAACTCATCAACCATTTAGTTAAATTATAAAGCATACTCTATAAAAAAACAACTTCATTCTTTTAGAATTATCAAAAAAAGATCCTCTGAGAAAGGATTTTTCCGTTCTCAAAAGACCTTTTTATTCTTTACTTTCTACTTTTATAATCCACACGTATCTCGCTGTCCCATTCACAAAGAGCCTCGTCCATACGTTCTGCACTTTCACAATTTCTCACATTACTTACAGCCTTACTTAAAGCTTTGTAATTTACTGCGGTTCCTACACTATCACAATTATAATTAACTGCTCTATCTCTACGAATTCCAAATCGTTCTGCTTCTGCTACTGCATCAATATTGGCTCCTAGGAATAAAAATTCCCAACCATATTTTTCTTTTTGACGTTCTACCATCTGTTTTACTTCTCTATATGTATAGCGTTTACTAGAGTTTTCCATTCCATCTGTTATTATGATAAATAATGTTTTTTCTGGTCTATCCTTTTCTCTCGTATATTTATGAAGATTACCAATATGGTGAATTGCACCACGTGAACTACTCGGTAATTGAATTACCGAGCATCTGATGTGCGAAATAAAATAGTTTACTTCGTAGATTCAGCGTGCGTCCATGACACGAATACTGTTTTTACACAGCTACTTTTAATAC
>CABUZU010000217.1 GCA_902496125.1 uncultured Lachnospiraceae bacterium | reverse complement strand
TCGATACTTCTCACCTAGCATCTTAGCTGCACCGCGCAAATGATCCGCCCAATCGCCCTGCTTTTCCTCCGGTACTGCACTCACAAAAAACTGTGCACGCTTTGGAAAATTCAGTGACTGTAATTCCACAACACCATTCTGCTTTGGATGATATGCCATGTGAATACCTTTATCAATTGCAAGACCATTAATCTTTCCATACTGATGATCAATATGAGCACCTAGTGGGCTAATTCGATATGGACAAAATGCCACATCAAATGGATCTTGATGATATATATTCTTGTAAACCTCAATACACTTCATGAGTACATTTTCCTATCTTATTACTTGTTACTTGTGTTATTTATTACTTATGCTTCTATTACTTATAAAACTCTGCATACCACTCTGCGAATCTTCTCAATCCTTCTCGCAAACTGGTACTTGGCTTATATCCAAAATCACGCTCTAGCGCACTGGTATCTGCATAGGTTACTGGAACGTCGCCTGGCTGCATTGGAACCAATTCTTTATGAGATTCAAAGTCATAATCTTCTGGTAAAACACCTGCTCTTACCAGTTCCTCACTTAAAATCTGAACAAAGTCTAACAGATTCTCCGGATTCTGATTACCAATGTTGTAAACTGCATACGGTGGAATCGGTAGGCCATCTTCACCATTCTTCTTATCTGGCGCTTTCTTCATGACACGGACAACACCCTCAACGATATCATCTACATAAGTAAAGTCACGCTTGCAATTGCCATAGTTGAAGATCTTGATTGTCTCTCCCTTCACCAACTTATTAGTAAAGCCAAAATATGCCATATCTGGGCGACCAGCAGGACCGTACACAGTAAAGAAACGTAGACCCGTGGATGGGATATTATATAATTTAGAGTAAGCATGAGCCATCAATTCATTCGACTTTTTGGTTGCAGCATATAAAGAAACTGGATTGTCTACCTTATCATCTGTGCTGTACGGAACCTTCTTATTAGAACCATATACAGATGAAGAAGAAGCATATACTAGATGCTCCAATGTCTCACAGTAACGGCAAGCCTCCAGAATATTAAAAAAGCCAACCAAATTAGATTCCACATACGCATCTGGATTGGTAATCGAATAACGCACACCTGCCTGTGCTGCAAGATTTACAACAACTGCCGGCTTATACTGTTCGAACAACTCTGTGATCAATGCTTTATCAGCAATATTACCTTTTACGAAAGTAAATGTGGAATACTTGGCTAGCTCTTTTAAACGAAACTCTTTCAGTGCAACATCATAGTAAGCATTCATATTGTCAATACCGATGACTGTTGCCGATGGAACTTCTTTATAAATTCTCTTCACAAGGTTGGAACCGATAAAACCGGCTGCACCTGTGACTAAAATTGTTTTATTTTCCAGACTGACGCTACTCATTTCTATTATATCCCTCCTTCAAAAATAGTGCTTCGCCATCCCGCCTTCATTCATGCGAGCTAGCAAAGCACTATATTCCTCAACCTAAAGAAACGCGACAACGCGACGATTTCTCTCTGGTTAATTCTTTTCATTTGTTCATCTTCGCCTTCGCTTAC
>CABUZU010000216.1 GCA_902496125.1 uncultured Lachnospiraceae bacterium | reverse complement strand
TATTGTCGTGAGGAACTTGCACAACCTACTATTAGTAATCGTGGACCTCATAGTGATAGACTCCATGCATTTGAACAAAATATTGCAACTAGAATGGAAAAACTTTTAGACTCTTATGAATCTAGAATTCTTCCTTGTGAAATTAATGAAACTTTGAAAAAACAAATGCGCGAATTTGGTATTGAAGAACAATATTTTGAACTTGCAGACAATTGCTTAAAATAGATACATAAGAAAGGATTTTATTTATGAGTAAGAAAACTTATTTTAATATTTTTATTTTATCATTAAGTTGCTATATCGTTTATACATTAGCTTATTTACGTTGGACTTACTATGATGCAGTTATGGCTGCATCTGGTTTAAATAATACACAATTTGGTATGACATTGAGTGTATTTGGCATTGTTTCTATTATCTGCTATGCACCTGGAGGTTGGCTTGCTGACCGTTTTAAAGCAAAGAAAATGCTTTCTTTTTCATTACTTGTATCAGGATTACTTGGATTTTGGTTTTTAACATTTCCTGGATTTACTGCACAAGTTATTATCTATGCTCTCTGGGGATGTTGTTGTACTTTAACATTTTGGTCCTCTTTTCAGAAAGCAATTCGCGGACTTGGTAATAGCGAACAACAAGGGCGACTTTTTGGTTTAGTTGAAGGCGGTCGTGGTATTATCTCTACTCTTCTTTCTTTTGCTATGCTATATATGTTTAATAAACTTGGCGAAGGTCTTGGTGGGCTAAGAGGTATTGTTATCACTTGTAGTATTATCTGTTTTATCGCAGCTATTCTTTGTTGGTTCTTTTTAGAAGACTCTTCTCAAGAACAAGAAGAAAAAACTGTCAAAGAAGCACCTGCTGAAAAAACTTCATCTGGTCTTTCAGATATTGGTACAATTTTAAAAACACCTGCTGTATGGCTAATTGCACTTGTTATTATTTGCTGTTACAGTGTATATCTTGGTACCACTTATCTTACACCTTATTTTACCAATGTTATAAAAATTTCTGCTTCTTCAGCTGCATTAATTCAAATTTTAAGAACTTACCTCATTCAATTTATTGCAGCTCCAGTTAGTGGTATTATCGCAGATAAAATTCATTCTGTAACCAAAGTTGTTCTTGGTTGTTATGTATTAATGCTCATTGGTATGGTCGGTATTGTACTTTGTCCTCCATCTGCTATGGTGTTCTTGATTATAGAAATGATTGTCTTATGTACCGCAATCTTTGCATGTCGAGGAATTTATTTTGCAACTGTTGATGAAGCTAATATTCCTATGAAAATAATGGGAACCGCTGTTGGATTAATCTCTGTAATTGGATTCCTTCCAGATGTATTTATCAGTACAATCTTTGGTAGCTTTCTTGATAAATATGGTGATATCGGTGGGTATCATGCAATCTTCGTTACAATGTTAGTTTTTGTAGTTATTGGATTAATTATGTCTATAATTTTAATGATAAAAACTTACTAAATTTCTGATTATCTTTTCATAAGTTGGTAAATGCCGATATATCCCGTATTTTAGGGCTTTATCGGTATTTTCTTTTTGGAAGATACCTTGCATAAGCTGGCATT
>CABUZU010000215.1 GCA_902496125.1 uncultured Lachnospiraceae bacterium | reverse complement strand
TAGGAGGAAAAGACTATGAATAATTCATCAGCAGGTATGCGTATTAAGAGTCTGCTAGACGAGGGTAGTTTTGTAGAAATCGGTAATTTAGTAACTGCTAGAAATACCGATTTTAATTTGCAAGAAAAAAAAGCTCCCTCTGACGGTGTGATTACTGGCTATGGTACGTTAAACGATCGTTTAGTGTATATCTATAGTCAAGATGCTTCCATACTAGGTGGTACAATGGGAGAGATGCATGCAAAGAAAATTCAAAATCTATATGTAATGGCAATGAAAATGGGAGCCCCAATTATCGGTTTTATTGATTGTGCAGGTTTAAGATTACAGGAGGCTGTTGATGCATTAGATGCATTTGGTGGACTCTATCTAAGCCAAGTAAAGGCATCAGGAGTCATTCCACAGATTACAGCAATTTTTGGCACTTGTGGTGGTGGTATGGCAGTGGTTCCGGCACTTACTGATTTTACATTTATGGAAGCAAACGATGCCAAGCTTTTTGTTAATGCCCCTCATACATTAGCAGATGCAAGTTATGACGAAAGTCTAGCAAGTGCAGCTTATCAGAATGAAGTCGTTGGCTTAGTAGATGGAATTGGTACACAAGAAGAAATCTTAGAAAAGATTGCTCAGTTAGTAGAGGTACTTCCTTCAAACAACAAAGAGACAAGAGAAGTCGATTGCGAGGATGATTTAAATCGTAAATGTGATTTTGAGAATGGAATGAAGGATGCTCACTATGCGTTATCTGTTATTGCAGATAATAAGGAATTTTTAGAATTAAAAGCTGATTATGCAAAAGACATGGTAATTGGATTTATGAGAGTGAATGGCAATACCGTAGGTGCAGTTGCAAATGCCACAGATTCTATTAGTTCTAAAGGTTGTTTAAAAGCAGCAAAATTTGTAAAATTCTGCGATGCCTTTAATATTCCTGTACTTAGTTTAACCGATGTAAAAGGTTATGAAGCAAATAAGCATCAAGAGCGTAAGCTTGCAAAAGCAATGGCAGGACTTACGAAGAACTTTGCAAGTGCTACCGTACCAAAGGTAAATGTGATTGTTGGCAGTGCATGGGGTAGTGCTGGTGTAATTATGAATAGTAAATCCATTGGTGCTGACTTAGTAATGGCTTGGTCTGGTGCTGATATTGGTTTAATGGATGCAACGAGTGCAGTAAAGATTATTTATGCCGATGAAATTAAAGAATCCGATCATGCGAAGGAATTAATTGAAAAGGCAGTAGAAGAATATAAAGAAGCTCAGTCTAGTGCAGTAGCTGCTGCAAAAAGAGGCTATGTGGATATGATTATTGAGCCTGAAGATACCAGAAAGCATGTAATCGCAGCATTTGAAATGCTTTATACAAAGCAGGTAGAATTGTTAGATAAGAAACATGAAAGTGTATAATAAGAACTGAGGTAATAGAATATGGCATTAGGTGAAATATTTAGAGTTGCCCTTATCGATACCATATTAGGTATGGGTACTGTATTTGTCGTTCTAATTTTCATCAGCTTAATTATTTTTTGCTTTGGACCTGTTAGTAAAAAGATTGAAAGTTTTACCAATAAGGGCAAAAAAGAGGAGGACACGGTACC
>CABUZU010000214.1 GCA_902496125.1 uncultured Lachnospiraceae bacterium | reverse complement strand
TGAAGAATCACTCTTACTATAAATCTTAGCAAGCTCTACCGCTTCATTAATTGCTACCTTATCTGGTACATTTTCATCATATAAAATTTCATATAAAGCTAAACGGATTAACGTTAAATCAACCTTAGCCATACGGTTTGTCTTCCAACCTTTAGCTACTTCATTAATCTTTTCATCTAATTCTGGAATATGCAAAACAATGTCATTGACATATTGTGCTAATTCTTCCATTTCTTTTTCATTTACCTTCTCAGTCTCTTCTAAAAATAACTGGCCTTGTACTTCCATTTCTTCTGACTGATAAAATTCCTTCTGAAATAAAATTTTAAAAATACATTCTCTTCTCTCACGTCTTGTCATTTTTTCTCCTCCATAATCAACAAAAAGGGCCAAAATGATAATATTTGACCCTTTTTCTACTTAAACCATTATCATTTTTCAAAGTTCACTTATTTTTCTTCTGCTGGTTGTAAATGTACATTTGAAATTCTAACATTTACATCTAAAACTTCAAGTCCTGTCATCGTTTCGATCGCACTTTTAACCTTTTCTTGTACTAAAGAAGCTACTTCTGGAATACTAAAACCATATTTAATATTTAATGCCAAATCGACAGAAACACTGGTATCCATCATCTGGATCTTAACACCTTTAGAAAGGTTCTTCATACCTAAACGACCCACTAATTCCTTGGTAATATTACCTGCCATAGAATCTACGCCGTCAATCTCTGTTGCAGCAAGACCTGCAATAATTGCAACCACTTCATCTGCAATTTGAACAGAACCAATCTCACCTGTTTCATGTATCATATGTGTATTTCTGTTTGAAAAATCATTAGCCACGTTAATTACCTCCTGATATTTTATATATCTTGTACTGATTATAGCAGACAATCGCCATTACTGCAAATGTTTTTTCGATTGTCCTGTTTAAGAATCCATGATATGATAGATTTTAGAAAGGAGATTTTTAATTTTTATGGCTAATATTATTGAAATTACTGATTTTCTAGCACCTGAGCTTGATATTTATGCAAGGTTAAATGAAAATCAATTATTACATCTTTATGAACCAAAAGAAGGAATTTTTATTGCAGAAAGTCCAAAAGTAATTGACCGTGCATTAAACTTTGGCTGTATTCCTATTTCGATCTTAATAGAAGATAAACAAATAAGAAGAGAAGGAAAAGAAATCATTGCACGTTGTAAAGATATTCCTGTTTATACTGCTTCCTTCGACGTACTAGCAAAGCTTACAGGATTTAAACTCACTCGTGGAATGCTTTGTGCAATGTATCGCCCAAAACTATTAAGTGTTTTTGATGTTTGTAAAGATGCGAAACGAATCGCAGTTTTAGAAAATGTTATGAATCCAACAAATGTGGGAGCTATCTTTCGCTCAGCTGCTGCATTAAATATGGATGCTGTTTTACTAACCCCTGGCTGTAGTAATCCATTATATCGACGTGCAATACGTGTCAGTATGGGAACAGTCTTTCAGATTCCTTGGACATTTCTTGATGATGACTGGATAAACTCTTTACATCAAATGGGATTTCAAACAGCAGCTATGGCTCTTGATGACCATTCGATTTCCATT
>CABUZU010000213.1 GCA_902496125.1 uncultured Lachnospiraceae bacterium | reverse complement strand
TTTGTTAATGGAGTATTAGGTAAACTTGTGCAAGGAAAATAAAAATGGGTGCAAGTGTTTATTCAATCAGTCAAGTAAATGCATATATTAAAAATATGTTTGAACAAGATTATGCACTTAAGAAAATTTATCTAAAAGGAGAAGTGTCAAATTGTAAATATCATCCATCTGGACATATTTATTTTACGTTAAAAGATGAAAATGCAGCTATTTCAGCAGTAATGTTTAAAACTTACCGAGGTGGATTATCTTTTCGATTAGTAGAAGGAATGAAAATTATTGCATTAGGTTGTATTCGTATCTATGAAAGAGATGGAAAATATCAATTTTATGCAAATCAAATTACATTAGATGGAATTGGTGAGTTGTATAAACGGTTCGAACAATTAAAATTAGAGTTGGAAGAGATGGGGATGTTTGCACTAGAGTATAAGCGTCCGATTCCCAAATATGCAAAGCGTATAGGAGTAGTCACAGCTAGTACCGGTGCAGCGATTCGAGATATTATTAATATTTCAACAAGAAGAAATCCTTTTGTTGAGATTTATTTATATCCTGTGCTAGTTCAAGGAGATGAGGCACCAGCCTCTATTGTTTTAGGAATTAAACAATTAGATAAAATGGGTTTGGACTGTTTAATTGTTGGTAGAGGTGGTGGTTCGCTAGAAGATTTATGGGCATTTAATGAAGAAGAGGTTGCCTATGCAATTTTTCATGCAAGAACACCAATTATCTCAGCAGTAGGACATGAAACAGATGTAACAATTGCAGATTTTGTTGCAGACCTTCGAGCACCAACTCCTTCGGCAGCAGCAGAACTAGCAGTATTTGATTATAGCTTATTTTTACGTCAGCTTGAAGGTTATAAACAGACATTGACACAACTAGAACATAGCGTTTTAGAAAATTATAAAAATCGTTTAAATGCTTATCGACTAACTTTAGATATTAAAAATCCAAGTCATGAATTAAAAAACAAGAAACTTTCACTAGAAGATAAGAAAAAGTCTTTAGAAAATGCAATGAAAAAACAATTGCAAGGATATACTCATCAAATGCAATTGTTTGCAACAAAGTTAGATGCATTATCTCCATTAAAGAGACTAAGCAGTGGTTATGCTTTTGTAGAAAACAAAGGTCAAGTTGTAAATACCATACATCAAGTGAAAGAAGGAGATTCTTTGCAAATTTATTTAAAAGATGGTAAAATCAAGACAAAAGTAGTGGGAGTATTTAAAGATGAAGAAAAAAGGGAAGACAGTAGCAATTGAAGATGCATTTATCCGTTTAGATGAAATTGTTAAGCAATTAGAATCTGGTGAAATTTCCTTAGATGAATCGTTTTCATTATATAAAGAAGGAATGGAACTGGTAAATAATTGTGCATCTTCAATTGATGAAGTAGAGAAAAAGATAAAAGTTCTAAATAAAGAAGGTGAAGTAAGTGAACTTTAATGAACAATTAAAAGAAAAGACAAAAGAAGCAGAACAAATTGTATATCAATTTTTGCCAGAGGAGTCTGGATATCAAAAGACAATTTTTGAATCGATGAATTACAGTGTGAAAGCTGGTGGCAAGAGACTTCGTCCAATTTTAATGAATGAG
>CABUZU010000212.1 GCA_902496125.1 uncultured Lachnospiraceae bacterium | reverse complement strand
CAATTGCTACGGTATACGTATTATTAGCAGGAATCACTGGCTCATGAGATAAATCGGGTGCTTTTACCGGTAAGCGTTTTGCTCCATCTGCCTCTACTAAAACGACATCAGCCTCTTTACACATTTCTTTATAGACATCGTCATCTACAGTACACATTCTTTTTCTAAATGGATTTTGTCCTGCAACTGCACATCCATATTGATTTAAACTGTCTAAAATCTCATTAAGATTTGACGAAAGTCCTTTTTTAGGAACTCGCATATGTGTGGTCGTTGTTATAATTGTCTTTTTTCCATTTTCTACTAGCTCATCTGCTAATGTATAAATAAAGGAAGTCTTTCCTCCACCGCCGACTATCGAAATCACTTGAGGACTACTCCAGTCGCATTTTATTATATTCATTAAAGAATTTTGACCCCGTATCTTCTTATTATAATAAGGTAACATTTATTTTCTCCATAAATATAATCGAGTAGATTTTCCACTCGATTATAAAACTAAATCAAAACATTAATTACTGCTCTCTAAAATATACTTCACCTTTATCTGCATCCATGCCTTCTACAATCGCTAACGATTCTACTCGAATGCCCATATCACGAATTCTCTTGCCACCTTGCTGGAATCCCTTCTCAACTGCAATACCAACACCTTCTACCGTTGCACCTGATTTATCAATAATCTTTAAAAGCCCTTCTAATGCACAACCATTTGCTAAAAAGTCATCAATAATTAAAATATGGTCTTCTGGGCTTAAGTATTTTTTCGATACAATTACATCATAAATTCGATTATGTGTAAAAGACTGAATCTTAGAAGAATAAACTTCTCCATCTAAATTGATGCTCTGAGATTTCTTAGCAAATACTACTGGCACATCAAAATATTGTGCAACAATACATGCAATTCCAATTCCAGAAGCTTCAATTGTCAAAATCTTATTAATTGGTACATCCTTATATAAACGTTTAAATTCCTTACCCATCTCATTGATAAGTCCAATATCCATCTGATGATTTAAGAAGCTATCTACTTTTAATACATTTCCTTTTTTTACAATACCATCTTTTTTAATTCTTTCTTCTAATAGTTTCACGGTATAATTTGTCCTTTCATTCATGAAATTTTTGTTCATTATACAACAGTATTTTCATTCAATCAAGATGTTCGTCGAAAAAAGCAAAAAAAATAAGAGAGTTTCCCCTCTTATTTTCTATCTTCTATTAAATAGTCTGTAATTTCTGAACCATTTCATCAAGCCATTCGCCCTCAAATAGTTCAATCATACCTTTATCACAAGCAGCCGCTAACTTATGACTCATTGGAATCTGAGCAATTAAATCAATTCCATTTGCTGCAGCTACTTCATCAATGTGACTTTCACCAAATACATCAATTCTCTTACCACAATCTGGACAGGTTGCATAAGCCATATTCTCAACAATACCAAGAATTGGAATATTCATAAGTTTTGCCATCTTTACAGCCTTTTCAACAATCATAGATACTAATTCCTGTGGTGAAGTTACAACAATAATTCCATCTACTGGAAGAGACTGAAATACCGTTAGTGGTACATCACCAGTTCCTGGAGGCATATCAACAAACATATAGTCAACAT
>CABUZU010000211.1 GCA_902496125.1 uncultured Lachnospiraceae bacterium | reverse complement strand
GCATAAAGATTTGTACCAAGTGATACCTAGTCTGTTGCTTATAGGGAATTTGTAATCTAATTTTATAACGAATAGTTTATGTACTCACCATTAGAATAGTAATATTTAAAGTGGAGAATAAATGAAAAGGTTATAAAATTTAAGCTTAACCGTAAGAGCAGAAAAGTGATTTTCTAAGATTTTCCAACTTTCTAAGTTACGGTTAATTTTAGGACATCTTGATGGATTAGGAATTGGTACGATTTTAGCTGCATTTACAATGGGCAAGGTAATAGGACTAATTGGAGATTGGATGGATGGACATGTAAGATTCATATCTTTTATGTCAAATTAAGACAATGCTTGCCGATAGAATCTTAAAGTGGTATAATCGTTTCAAAAAGAAGAAGAGGAAGTGTTTATATACAATGGTAAAAGAAAATTTAGCTTCTGTTGAAGAAAGAGTTTTTAATGCTTGTAAACGTGCAGGCAGAAAAAGAGAAGATGTATTATTAATTGCAGTAAGTAAGACAAAACCAGTAGAAATGATTCGTGAAGTCATGGAAACTGGTGTAAAGGATTTTGGTGAAAATAAAGTACAAGAAATGTGCAGTAAGATTGAAGAAATTAAAGAGCCACTAAATTGGCATTTAATTGGTCACTTGCAGAGAAATAAAGTAAAATATATTGTAGATAAGGCTTGTTTGATTCATTCAGTAGATTCTCTTCGTCTTGCAAGGGAAATTCAAAAAGAGGCAGTAAAAAAGGGTGTTGATGTCAATGTTTTAATTGAGATTAATATCGGTGAAGAAGAAAGCAAGGCAGGAATTCATCTACAAGAAACGGAAAGTTTGATTCGAGAAATTGCCACAACTTGCCCGAATGTAAAGATTAAAGGACTTATGACAATTGCTCCATTTGTAGAAGATGCAAATGACAATAGAGAGTATTTTAAACAGATGGAAAAGACTAGACAATATATTGCTTCATTAAATATCCCAAATGTAGAAATGAAAGAACTTTCTATGGGTATGACCGGTGACTTTGAGGTTGCAATCGAAGAAGGGGCAACAATGGTAAGAGTTGGAACTGCGATTTTTGGAGATAGGAACTATGGGATACCAGGGTAAAAAGGTAAAATCTGATGCAAGCTTGCTTGCAAGAAGATTTCACCTTGAGACCCGCCATCATTATTTAATTAAAAAAATGACATCATTACGATGTCATTTTTTTTCTTCGTTTTTTCTTCGTACTAATGGGTCTTCCGCCAATGGATGTACCAGCTTTGATATAGGCTTCTGATAAAGAGCCAAAGCGTTTTGCTAGAAAATGGCGTTCTTCCAATTTAAGTTCTTTGGTTTTAGGTGGTCTGCCAAGTATTTCTTTTTTTTCCCTAATAATATGTAAAAGCTCTTCATCTGAATATTCTTCATATGGCTTTGGCATCTTTTTTGCTAGTTCATCTGGGCAGACATAGTTTTTACAAGTTTCGGATTTAGGACCAGTAGAGGGAACTAAACCTGCACGACGGATGGCCTTATTCCATGGACCAAATCGATTTTTTATCATCATCTGGTCTTTAATATCAATTTCTGAACGAATAGGAGCACGGCCGTTTAATTCTTTTGATTTGTTACGTAAAATATCTAATAATTCTTCATCGGATAGAGGGATTATTTTATTCATAAGTTACTCCTTGTAAAAAGCAAATTCAATATGTGTTGTTAAAAGTGTAACATTCATAAAAATGAAAGT
>CABUZU010000210.1 GCA_902496125.1 uncultured Lachnospiraceae bacterium | reverse complement strand
TGGAAGGTCGATGCAGTCATCTACTACTTCACCTTCAAAAGCCCTTGATACCACTTCATTTGCTCCATCTCCATAGCAAAGTAGTTCTGAGGATTCCTTCATAATATTAGTCAATAAGAAAAATAGCATATTAATTTTTTGTTTAGCCGCAAAAGCTTCCATCTCCGGCATTAATTTTTCTTTTACACTCTTAAGTTCTTCTGCACTCATCGAACTAATCTGACCTACACCAAATACTAGGTCATCTGCATTAAACTTCTTAAAGTCTTGAGTAAAGATTTCATTTGCATTCTTATCGCCTAAATTACTTCCTGCTGCAAACATCTCGCAAGCATAAGCTTCAATATCTTCAATACCAGCAATCTGTGCAAGCTTTTCAGCTGTCCATTTATCAACTGGAGTACAGGTTGGCGAACGAAATGCCAATGTATCGGAAAGAATTGCTGAACAAAGTAAACCGGCAATCTTTGGTTCAATTTCAATTCCATTTTCTTGATACATCTGATAAATAATCGTAGCAGTACAACCTAATGGCTGATTTCTAAAATAAACTGGCTCGATTGTTTCTAGACTACCAATTCGATGGTGGTCGATAATTTCTAGAATTTCTGCCTCTTCTAATCCCTTAACAGCCTGACTTCTTTCATTATGGTCAACTAAAATTAATTTACGTTTTCTAGCACTTAATAAATTACGTCTAGAAATCATTCCAATATAATTGCCATTGATATCAAGAATTGGGAAATAACGATGACGTTTTTCAGCCATTACATCTTTTACATCATCTACAAAATCATCCTCGGTAAAACAGTTAATTGTTCCAATTTTACTCATAAAATATCGAACTGGCAAACTCTGATTCATTAAACGAGCAATCATATAGGTATCATAATCGCAAGTGATGATTCGACAGTCATTTTCTTGTGCTAATTTCTTAATTGTTTTTGAAACTTTATTTTCATTCGAAATAATGATACACTGTGCTCCCATTTCAATCGCACAAAGCTGAGATTCATAACGGTTTCCTAAAATTACAATATCATCCTGTTCAATATAGTCTTCCATTACATCTGGATTTGCAGCGGCAATTAAAATCTTACCTGTAGTGATAACCCCCTCTGGATCTCCTACTACCATTGTTCCTGATATTGTATCTAAGATATTACGATATGAAGTTTTTGCTTCTGCAAGAATGCGGTTGTCCAAAAATTCCATATAGGTACGAGTGATATCACCCATCGTAATAAGCCCTTCTAGGCGTTTTTCATTATTTATAATCGGCAAGGTTACAACGCGGTCTTCATTCATCGCTTGCCAAGCTCGTCTTAGAGACTGCTCTCCATCAATTCCTTCAATATAGCGAATTTCAATATCTTTAATGGTAGGACGCACATCTTCAATAAATTCTGGGGCATCTACTTGAAAGTGTTCCAATACATATGCAGTTTCTGAGTTTACTTGACCTGCACGTCTTGCTTTATAAGCTTCTCCTGTTACTTCTGTTTTTAATCTTGCATAAGCAATTGCAGAACAGATGGAATCTGTATCTGGGTTTGTATGACCAATTACAGTAATTTGGGATACAGGGATTTGCATTGTTTCATCCATAAAATTTCCTCCTATAAATTTTCAATTTGTCTTTCTTTTTCTAGCTTATATAAATCATCCTCATTTGTGAAGCCTCACATGACTAAAGTCACGTGCTTCCAACAGGCATCTTGCGATGCCAGCTCGCTTTAGGCGAGCGGATTGCATTTCTACCATACGGTCTAAACTCAGACATCTTATGAAC
>CABUZU010000209.1 GCA_902496125.1 uncultured Lachnospiraceae bacterium | reverse complement strand
CCATGGTTAAAAGTAAAAGTGTAGTTAAAGTAATAAAACGTAAAGTTTTCATAAAAAAATTCCTCCATTTCTTACATGTATTAGCTATCGCTAGTATATGCAAAATGGAGGAATCTATACATTATTTGTAAGAAGATTGTAAATTACTTACATCGATCTTATTTACTAACCATTTTTTGGTTCCATTGATGGATAGACTGTAGTAATCTTTGTCATAAGGAGCAAATTTAAAGGTAATTGTAGAATAAGCTTTATTATTATTTAAAGTATAGGTAAGTGTTAAGGTTTTACCCTTAGCATCTTTTTCAGTATCGGATTCTACATAAGTTTTTTCACTTGTAATTCCTTTAATTGTATCGAAAAGATTATTAAATTTCGTTTCGTCGTAGTCTTTACCATCTTTAGCGTAAGTGGTTTTATTATCTTTACGTGTAATTGTAAAGATTGTTGAATCAATCTGTAACTTGTCAACAGAAGATACCGCAATATTTAATGGATTGGTTAATAAGAAGGTTTTATTATTAATATTCAAGAAATACTCGGCTGTTTCACTACTTAAAAGACAAACTTGCTTGCTTCCATCAAAGGTAAAGTAGTAGGAATCATCTTTTTTATCTCCGATATGGAAGGTGAAGGTTTTTGCTTTTTCATCTTCGGTATAGTTTACGGTTACAGTAGCTTTTGGATTATCTAGACCATATTTTTTCAAATCTTTAGTCTTTACATTGTAAGCAACGCAACTGTCGGTTGTAATACCAGTAACATTAGTAGTAAAGGTTGAGGCAGCAGAAGCATCCATACCTTCTTTACTCTTATCTGGATTGGTGATAAACCAAGTAAGTTCGCCAGTGTAATCTAATGAAGAATCTCCGGCTTCTTTAAAGGTCATTTTCCATTTTCCATCTGTTTTATCAACGGTTACATCCTTTAATAACGTAGCATCGATTGATGGAATCGAATCAATTGCAATTAAATCCATTAAAGAATAGTTAAAAGCTTCATAATTAGAGCTTTCTGTTGTATATACCTTGGTATCTGCATCAGTATAAATATAATAGTCTCCAGTAATGTTATTAGAACTTCCAAAATAAATGGTCATTTCATGGTTTGAACTATCAGTAACGGTAACCGTTCTAGCTGGTTTATCTAAGCCATAATCGCTGTTTTTATCTAATGAAGATTCTACTTGTCTTTTTCCTGTCATACTACTTAGAGTAGAAGTAATATCAGAAATTAAACTGTCATTTACTGGGAAATTTTTATCTCCACTGTAAGACCAGTTATCTCCATTTTTTACAAATTTTAATGTTTGATTATCAGAAGTTGTAAAACTAAACGAGGAGAGATTACTAGTATCAAAATCTTTATTATATAAATTAATCGTTTGTTCAGCAGAGGATTCGCTTTCTGCTTTTTCTACAGCTTTATTATGTCTAAAGAGTAAAGCATAGCAAAGGGCAACAAGGACAAGTACAATTACTAAAATTAAAAGAAGACGATTTTGTTTTTTTCTTTTCATAATCTATCCTCCTATAATTTTCTTCTTCTTAACCATACAAAAAATCCAATTAGAATCGTTCCAAGAGGAATGATAATAATAAATACAAGTGCAGACATATTTGCCTGGAAAGCAGTAGCGGTTAAAGTACCATCAATTAAGGATTTAGAGTGAATACTAATATTGGATTCACGACTACACATCCAATTTAAGGAGTTTAAGAATAAATCGCTATTACTTCCTGTTAATTGTGTAATAGAATCATCAAGTAAGTAAGAAGAAGAGATAACAACTAATTTAGTTG
>CABUZU010000208.1 GCA_902496125.1 uncultured Lachnospiraceae bacterium | reverse complement strand
TAGTTCCTAAAGGGATTTTATCAGTTCGTCAAACCGGAATTTATTTATTTGCATAATCAATCAAAATCTTTTTGCAACTACTGCAACGATAAGCTTCACAATGAGGGATTCCGCCTGAACCTTTACTCAAGTCCAGATCGTCCGATTTTTTAATACGAAAAGCTTTTGTCACATTATCAACTGCAAAAGTAATGTCTCGTGAGCTCATTAGGTATCCTCTTATCATTTCTTCACCGCAATACGGACACTTCATGCTGCTTTACCTCCTATAAATTCCGTTTTGTTATATTGTTTTTATCTATACAACAATAGAATGCATGCTCTGCGTGCATTCTATTGTCATGAATAATTGCCGCCATTGAATGACGGCAACTCCTTATGCAATCTTTTCACTTACATTTTCCAACCCATACAACATCTCTGGATCTATATCCAGACACTTACTGCAATCTCTGGTTCCAGTAACATCCCATGCCAATGTCCCATTCAAAATGGTGCATGCATTCATAAAAAAATTAATATCTTTCAATGGTTCAAAAACTTTCTTTTTCAATAACGTTTTAGCATCATAACATACAATCTTTCCATCTTCAAAATATACATATACGGTATAGTCTTCATTAGGAATTACCTGCACAATATCATAAAACATATCTGCCTCCTACACTAATGGATTAATCCTATTAAGCGGAAGTCCATCTTTGGACAATTCCCAGTTTTGCATCAGTTCATCCTGATGTATCACACACCATGCCAATATCAGTTTTAACTGCCTGGATGGTAAAGCCCCTTTTATTACTCTTGCTTCGATAATATCTACAATCGCTTTATTTCCATTATATTCTGCATGAAAATGTGGTGGATTGTGATCTTCATAATACATTGTAACCCTTATTCCATAAAACAACGAAATTTCTGGCATAGATACACCTTCTTTCTTTTCACTCTTAAATCTTTATGACTACCTATATTATATCAATAATTTATCCTTTTGACCATAATTGTATTACTTCTATGGTGCTTCATACCTTTTTATTCCAAAATAATTATTCTATCATCTCTACAAACTGAAAGTTTCACCTTATCTGGTTAAAACATGTTTGCAATATTTTGTACATCCACATTTTGGACAAGTTAACTTTCTTTTGGTAATTGTATGAGGTCCCATAACATAGGATTTCATATCAGGAACAAATCGCTCCTTGCATTCAGGACATTCAAAGGCTCCTGCTTCTCTGTCTAATACACATGCAATAGAGATTCCCATTACCACTATTACAAATCCAATCCCCATCAATAGCACTCTAGTCCATACCTGCATTTCAAACATTCCCGCAACAACAAATAAAGGTACTGCTGCAACAATTACCAAAACACCAACCATTGCAGACATTATAATCTTCTTTTTACTCTCTTGAGCTTCTTTCACTAAATTCACCATATTTTCCTCCGCTTTCTTTTTATAATCCATCGCTTGCAATCTTTCACCAGATAGAAGTTCATTTACTGTAATTTCTAGTTCATTGCAAAGTGGAAGTAACAATGATACTTCTGGGAAACCATTACCCCTTTCCCATTTTGAGATTGTTTTATCGCTGATACTAAGCTTATCTGCCAATTCCCGTTGAGTATATTTTTTTGCTTTTCTTTCTTCAGCAATAAATTTACCTATCTTAATTTGGTCCATAGGTTCGTGTCCTCCTTTCTGGATTCATTGTATAAATTCCCATTGTTTATTTACACCCACGTAACGTAGAATATGGTGAGTTTTAGCGATTTCTATGCTCCGTAGAGTTGTAATTTACTTAAAAAACTTCAAATTTTATCGTTCTTTCATACAATACACATAAGTCTGTACAATATTACGCATATAAATAAAC
>CABUZU010000207.1 GCA_902496125.1 uncultured Lachnospiraceae bacterium | reverse complement strand
TAAGGCTTACTACTCGCATTCCAAGGTATTCGCACATTCTACGAATCTGTCTATTTAATCCCTGTGTTAAAATGATACGAAATTCTTTAGAATTAATAGATTCTACAGTACAAGGCTTGGTAACGGTATCTAAAATAGGAACACCTTCACGCATTGCACGTAAAAAAGCTGCATTAATAGGTTTATTAACTCTTACAATATATTCCTTTTCATGGTTATTAGAGCCTCTTAAAATTTTATTTACAAGATCACCTTGATTGGTCATTAGAATAAGTCCTTCTGAATCCTTATCAAGTCGTCCAATCGGGTAAATTCGTACAGGATATTGTAAATAATCAACGATATTTTTCTCATCTTTAAATTCAGCAGTTGTACAGACAATTCCTTTTGGTTTATTTACTGCTAAAAGTACTGGTTCATCGGCTTGTTTAATTGGCTTTCCATCAATTAGAATTTTATTTTCATCTGATACCTTCATGCCGGGTAACGCTTGATTACCATCTACTAAAATTCGGCCTTCATCAAGCATAGCATCTGCTTGTCTTCTTGAACAAACTCCTTTTGCACTTAAATATTTATTAATTCGAATTGGTTCCATTAATAATATAGTTCCTTTCTATTTATCAATTTTCTTTTGGCTAAATAATAATTCTATCACATTTTAAAAATATTGTCATTAATTTTTAAAAAATGAAAAATATTATTGACGATATTATGCGAAAAGTTTATACTATCAATACGAAAAATACAAAATAAATAATGAGGAAAGATATATGGAACAAGAGAAAACACATAAACGACGCGTTCGATATAAGGGAAAGTATCCTAAAAATTACCATGAAAAATACAAGGAATTACAACCTGAGAAATATAAAGATACAATAGAAAAGGTTATTAATAAAGGAAGTACTCCTGCTGGAATGCATATTTCTATTTGTGTAGATGAGATTTTAGATTTTCTACAGATTAAACCAGGACAGGTAGGATTTGATGCGACATTAGGATATGGTGGACATACATTAAAGATGATGGAAAAGCTTGAACATAAAGGCCATATGTATGCATGTGATATTGACCCAATTGAATCAGCTAAAACCAAGGAACGCCTTGCCAATTTAGGATATGGCGAAGACTTTTTAACCATTAAGCTAATGAATTTTGCACAAATTGATGAATTAGTAAAAGAAGCTGGTAAATTTGATTTTATCTTAGCAGACCTTGGTGTTTCATCTATGCAGATTGATAATCCAGACCGCGGATTTTCTTATAAAAAGGATGGGCCACTTGATTTACGTCTAAATCCTACAAAGGGAATTTCTGCTGCCGAGAGGCTTAAACATATTGATGAGGATGAATTTGCAGGAATGCTTATTGAAAACTCAGATGAGCCTTATGCAAAAGAAATTGCGAAAAAAGTAGTGCAACTTATTAAAAAAGGTGTTACAATTGATACGACGAAGAAACTTTATCAAGCAATTGAAGAAGCATTACAATTTATTCCACAAAAAGAAAGAGAAATGGCCATTAAAAAATCAAGTGCTCGAGTTTTTCAAGCACTTCGAATTGATATTAATCAAGAATTTGAAGTACTCTATAGCTTTTTAGAAAAGCTTCCAGATGCATTAAATCCAAATGGCAGAGTTGCTATTTTAACTTTCCATTCTGGCGAGGACAAATTAGTAAAAAAATCATTCAAGCGTTTTTATAAAGAGGGCATTTATAGCGAAATTGCAAAAGATGTAATAAGACCATCGGCTAAGGAATGTGCTAGAAATTCTAGAGCACATTCTACCAAAATGCGATGGGCAATAAAAGCTTAATAAGGTTTAGTATAATAGAAAGAAGGAATAAAAATGACACAAGTAGATATTATTTCAGGTTTTTT
Organism: uncultured Lachnospiraceae bacterium; assembly: GCA_902496125.1. GTDB lineage: Bacteria > Bacillota > Clostridia > Lachnospirales > Lachnospiraceae > TWA4. Next base: position 119 of record CABUZU010000207.1, on the reverse strand, counting down.
AGGAGCTGGTAAGACTACATTAATTAAAAAATTATTAAAGGAAGCTATTGATAATCAAAAAACAATTTTAATCGAGAATGAATTTGGTGAAATTGGAATTGATGGTGGATTTTTAAAGG
>CABUZU010000206.1 GCA_902496125.1 uncultured Lachnospiraceae bacterium | reverse complement strand
TAGGGGGGATTCTTCATAATCTTGTCTGAACTTTTTAATGACCTCACTAGGACGTGGCATCATCACACCCATAATTTTTGTATCAAACAAGTCACGATAAGTAACGGTATTATCTTCCATTAAGCCATTTTCGTACGCATAATCTAACATATCATCTAAAATTGCTTGTAGGGGGCGTTTTGCAATTTCATCTGTTGGATCATTATAACTATCTAATTTAAATAACTGTAAGTAGCAGTTTGTGATATAAACACGGTCTGCTTCTTCCATTAAGTGATTTTCTATTCCATAATTTACTAATTCATAAATATTTGTTTGAATCATTCTTATGCCTCCAAACTATTATTTTGCATATCCATTTGGATGAGCTTTATGCCATTTCCATGCGCTTGCAATAATTTCTTCTAGGTCTGCATGTTGTGGATTCCAGCCAAGTACCTTACGAGCTTTTTCACTTGAAGCTACTAATTTAGCTGGATCACCTGCACGTCTTGCCTCAGCCTTTGCTGGGATTGGATGACCTGTTACTTTTCTTGCTGTTTCGATTACTTCTTTTACAGTAAATCCTACACCATTACCTAAGTTAAAGATGTTGCTGTCATTTCCAGCCATTAAATATTTAACAGCTAAGATATGAGCCTGTGCTAAGTCTGTTACATGGATGTAATCTCTTACGCATGTACCATCTTTGGTATCATAATCTTCACCAAAGATAGAGATAAATTCTCTCTTACCATTAGGAACCTGTAAGATTAATGGAATTAAATGAGTTTCACAAGTATGAGCTTCACCGATTTCACCACTCTTATGAGCACCACAAGCATTGAAATATCTTAAAGATACATAGTGTAAATCGTGTGCCTTAGCAGTCCATTTAAACATCTTCTCCATAGAAAGCTTGGTTTCACCATAAGTATTGGTTGGTTCTGTTCTATCTGTTTCCTCAATCGGAATCTTCTCTGGTTCGCCATAAGTTGCAGCAGTAGAAGAGAATACAATCTTATTAATTCCATGAGCTACCATGCTCTGTAATAATACTTTTGTACCATTTACATTGTTATCATAATATTTTAATGGATCCACCATACTCTCGCCAACTAAAGAGTTTGCAGCAAAATGGATAACCGCATCAATCTTTTCATTTTCAAATACTGAATCTACGAAAGCACGGTCTCTAATGTCACCTTTGTAAAATTTTGCCTTTGGATGAACAGCTTCAATGTGTCCAGTTTCTAAGTTATCAGCAATTACTACATCTTCACCTGCATCAATTAATTCATATACAGTATGAGAACCAATATAACCTGCTCCACCTAATACTAAAATACTCATAATACTTCCATACCTCCGTATTTTCTAATTTTTAATATATGACAAGCATCTTTTCCATAGATGTTTTCCATCGTTTCTTTGTAAGTTTTAGTAAACTCATTTTTTACAAATGCCTGAATCGTTCCAGCAAATCCACCACCATGTACACGGCATACACCATTTTCTTTACCTAAAACGGTTTCACTGATTGCTAAACCAATAGACATACTCTGATTTTGTACCTGACGATTTGTATATACATTCTGTAAATTCTTAAATGAAGAATTACCAGAATCTTTAACCATTTCTAAGAAATCTGCAAAACGGTCTTCTTTTAATGCTTCTACTTGTTTTTCAACTCTTGCATTATCACCAAAGAAGTGAATTGCTCTCATTACTGCACGGTCGCCACAAGCTTCACGTAATTTTGCAATATTTGCGAAAAACTTACTTTCATCTACTTCTCTTAAATATTCTTTTCCAAAGTACTGTGCAATCTTTTTCATTTCAATTGGAATCATTGCATAATCTTCTGTTAAATCAGCATGAGAAGCTTTGCAGTCTACGATACATAAGCTGTAACCTTTGGCTTCTAGGTCACATTCTACTCTTTCGATGATAGGATGTTCTGGGTCTTTAAAATCAATATGTACCATGCTTCCTACTGAGCAAGCCATCTGATCCATTAATCCACAAGGCTTTCCAAAG
>CABUZU010000205.1 GCA_902496125.1 uncultured Lachnospiraceae bacterium | reverse complement strand
TTTTAGTTACGGTTATTTTAGATTTCTTAAAGGTATATGAGAGTGAGGAAGATAGAAAGCACAGTGCAAAGGCTTTTATGATAGGTCTTCCGATTGCAAGTATGCTTGGAGGAATGATTACACCAGCTGGAAGTCCATTAAATATTTTAGGAATGGATTATCTTGCAGATGCTGGAATCCGTATTAGCTTTATAGAATGGATGGCAATTGGAGCACCAGTGGCTATTGTTATGATTTTAATTTCGTGGTTTTTAGTTATGAAAGTATTTAAACCAGCTAAGATTGATGAATATAAAACATTGGAATACTTAGATAGCTTAAATATTCCAAAGAAATTCGATATTCATGAAACCTATGTAGGAATTATTACTTGCTGTATGTTTGTACTTTGGGTTGCATCTTCATGGTTTCCACAGATTAGTATTACCGTTGTTGGAACCATTGGATTTGGATTTTTATTCTTACCTAAGATTGGGGTATTAGACTGGAAGGAATACAGCACCTCTGTTAGTTGGGCTTCTTATTTCTTAATTGGTACGATGATGTCTTTAGGAGCTGCATTGACTGTAAATGGAGTTAGTGATTGGTTAGTAAAATTGTTATTCTCAGGTCAAATGAATTTCTCATTGCCGATTATGGTACTCATTGTTTCTATTGTAGTATTTTTACTATTAATTCCAATTCCAATTGGTCCGGCATTAATCTCCATGCTTGGTGGACCTTTTATTACACTTGCTATGCAGTGGAATGTATCACCAGTTGTATTAATTATGACATTAGTTTTATGTGCAGCAAATTGCTTCTTATTACCGCTTGATACCGTGCCATTATTAACCTATTCAACAGGAACTTATAAGATGACAGATATGCCAAAGGTTTCAGCACCAATTCAAGCAATTCTTAGTATCTGTTTAGCTATTTGGCTGCCAATCGTTTTAAATTTTTTAGGATATTTATAAAATGGAAAAAAAACAAGAACAATTTAAATTTTTTCTCAGTATGCAAGGTCTAGTAGATGAATTTGAAGAGTATTTTTTGAACATTCAGTTTTATAAAGGAAATAGTATTAAAAAGGGAAGTCTAAGAGGAGTCCGATTGTTTTACAATCAGGACTTCTTAGACTATCATTATATTTATATCGCAAGAGCAAAAGACCTTCAAAAGACAATGGATAGGGTTGCGTTAATTATCTTAGGGGAGGTGCCAGCTTATTATAAAGAGAGTAACTTTTCAATAATTCAGCTAGATGAAGAAGAAAATATAATGAAAGTATTAGATATCTGCCAAGACATTTTTAAACGAAATGAAGAATGGTCGGATAGCTTATGTAATATTTTATTGAACAATGGAAGTATTGATGAACTGTGTAGGGTTAGTTATGAGTATTTTAAAAATCCACTATTTGTTCATGATACGCAGTTAAATGTTGTTTCCTGTCCTGTTTGGCGGGAAGGAATGGTGGAATGGAGTAAGGATGAGACGACAGGTCTTGTTCCTGCACCAATGGATACGATTAATGAATTTAATACCGATAAAGAATATATTGAAACATTAAACACCAAAGGAGCTCAGTTTTTCTCGGCTTCCCTTAGAGGATATCGAGATATTTATGTAAATATTTGGGACGACTATGACAATTATGAAGGACGTTTAGTTATTTGTGAATTAGAATCTCCACTTCGTCCAGGTCAGATGATGGCAGCAGAGTATTTAGCACTTGCAGTAAAACGAGCGTTAAAATATCGAAATCGTTTAGACCCGACCTATAATCAGTCGTTAGAAGCGTTATTAGAAGGAATGCTTCGAGGAGACCACTATCCAGAGGATGAAATTGCCAAGCGTATTGGTTCTTTTGGATGGAAGATTGAAGATAAATACGTGTGTATTCGTATGGATATCGAAGAAAAGGATCGAAGCATTATGTCAGTTCTTAGCCTTTGTGAAGAGATAGAAGCAAGGGTATCAGGAAGTAAGGCTCTTTGCAATGAAGAGCGAATTTGTATTGTAATTAATTTAACTTTAAA
>CABUZU010000204.1 GCA_902496125.1 uncultured Lachnospiraceae bacterium | reverse complement strand
ATCAAGTTCAGGAATTGCCTGTTTTACAATTTTATAAGCAACTGTTTCTTCTTTTACCTGTCCTGGCACTGCAATGACAGGAGATTCCTTAATTAGTCTTACTGCCTTTAAGGTTAAAAGTTCTGGGTCCCCAGGACCAATACCAATGCCATATAATTTACCTTTCATACTTACCTCTTTCTGATGCTTATTCATCTCTTTTTATTTGTATCAGTCTGTTTGCAATTTCATTTGCATTGTCTGACATTCCAAGTAAGCCGAATTCATTTGAGAATAATACAACCCCAAATTCGATCTTACCATAAGCTCTATGGTCTAAATAATAGAGAATTTTATCAATAATTAATGGCATTACCTTATCTAAAATCCCCCATTCTTTATACAAAGCCAATGCTTCATCCGTTGTAATACAATCTAACAACTGATTGGCTTGTTCTAAATTTGCTCCTACTCTTAGTGCAAAGGTACACATAAGCTCCGCTCTACAATCAGCACAACGCGAATGTGTATTCATAATTCCACCGGCAACCTTTATAAACTTCCCGATATGAGAAACAAATAAAATACTCCTTACACCACCGGCAACTGCCATATCCACAGTCTCTCCAACATAATTGCTACATTTCATTCCTTGTTCTAAATCAAGGTTCATATTTTCTCTAATAAAGGTTCTACCATAATTTCCCGGTGTAATTAGTAAATCTTTTGAACCGTTTGCCAGACGCATATTCATCTCAATTTCAATACTCTTAATTAATGCAGCCTCACTCATCGGTTCTACAATTCCACTCGTTCCAAGTACGGAAATACCACCTACAATTCCAAGTCTTGGATTAAAGGTCTTCTTAGCAATCTCCTCTCCTTGTGGAATTGAAATCTCAATAAAAAGCCCACCTGTGTAATCTAATTGATTACACACAGAGGTTACTTCTTCTTTAATCATCTGTCTTGGCGTTTTATTAATTGCTGCCTGTCCTACCGCTTGTTCAAGACCTGGTTTTGTTACACGGCCCACACCGACTCCACCATCTAAAATAATCTCGCTACCAGCACATTTTCTTACTGTTGCATAAACTAAAATTCCATTGGTTGCATCAGGGTCATCTCCACCATCTTTTCGCACCGCACAGGTTACGCCATCGTTTTCTCTTTTTATCTCTAAAAGCTCTAGACTTAACTTAATTCCCTTAGGAGTGGTAATATCAATTTCACGAATATCCTTGCCAGTTAAAAGCATAAAAGTCGCACCCTTTGCTGCTCCCGCTGCACAAGAACCCGTCGTATATCCCATTCTCATTTTTTGATTGTTCTTGATTACATAGTAATCCTCAATTCCTGTCTTATGACTCATAAGTCCTCCCAAAAAATAAACTATGAGAATCATGCTCTGCATGATTCTCAAGTTATCGCAGCAGTCGCCAAGGTCTTGTGCAAGCACAGACTTTGGCTCGTTACTCGCGTAAATAAAAGGAGTATGCCTCTCTACATGCTCCTTCCAAAACGATATCGTTCATTAACTTCTGTAAGATTCTTACAAAATAAATAAGAATCACCATCTCGTTGCAAAAAAATATATGTAACCATGCACGTGGCAACATGTTTGGTTTAAGGCGGTCTGACTTCGAAAAAGTTTTTTTGGTAAAATTGTACTTATTTATAAAAACTTTTCCTTCACAGTAGCGGCACTGTGCAGGATTTACACCTGACTTCTCCTTAGCATCTTATGTTAAATTTCTACAAATATTCTCCTTAATTATACAATCTTTTGACGTTAGTGTCAATAAAAGTTCACAAAAAGGTAACAAAAAAAGCCTCCGTTTTTCAACGAAGGCTTACACGTGCCTGGAGGGATTCGAACCCCCGACCCACGGCTTAGAAGGCCGTTGCTCTATCCAGCTGAGCTACAGACACTTATGAAATGATAAAACTTACTAACAAATTGTTATATCTGCTAGTAAAACGTGCCTGAAGGGATTCGAACCCCTGACCCACGGCTTAGAAGGCCGTTGCTCTATCCAGCTGAGCTACAGACACTT
>CABUZU010000203.1 GCA_902496125.1 uncultured Lachnospiraceae bacterium | reverse complement strand
TTTGCAAATCTTTGTCATCTAATAATAATTGTATGGTATCCACGCTACCATATGCTTGAAGACTTTTTAGAAGATTATAACTTTCTTCCTTTGTAACGGTCTTCTGTTTCATTTGCTCCATATCTACTTTCGCAAAATCAGTTGCGGTTTTCTTTTCTTTACCTTGCAAGAGAGAATTAATCCATTCTATTTTATCTTTATGAACACTATTTTTCAAAAGTCTTCTCGTTTGACCACTTACTTCTGCTCCATGCTCAATAAGAAGTTGTACTCTTTTTTCCCATTCTCCTTCTAGCATTTCTTCATTAGAAACTTTACATAACTCATCTAAAGCTGTATTCCCTTTTTTATTTAGTTTATTAATCTTTATAGGAATTAAATTTGCATTACCGTCCTCAGTCACTGCTGGTTGTAAATTATCATTTACCAATAATTCACACATTTTAAAGCTATTATGTAGAATCGCTTCATCTAATATTGTATATCCTCTTGAATCTGTCTTATTGGGGTCAGCTCCATATTCTAAAAACAATTTAACAATATCTCGCCATTCATTTTCAAGTGCAACTTCCATATGTTTTGTTCTCGGTTTGCAAGCATACTTCAAAGAATAACTTGAGACCAAGGAATCATTTAAAACTTCTTCAATTAAACCATAAGAACCTATGTCTATTGCTTCTGAAAGTGTGTACATACCTAATTGATTACGGATTGATGAGGGCAAAAGAATACGAACTACATTTTCGATAATAGGAAATGCAAATATTAAAACAGCAAATATAATAATGGCTTTAGCAATAATTCTTTTTATCTTTGACACCATATCCTCCAAAATTTTATTATTAATGTAATTATATTGTCATTATTGAATTTAGGCAATAGTTATTTCATTAAGAATTACTTGTTGTTTTATTAAAAGATTTATAAGTAAAACAGACCAAAAATTAATTGATCTGTTTTGCATATCTTTAATTACCTTAATGACATTGTATATTTATGGGTTTGGCGCACAACTGGATCACTCAAATGAAATGATAAACCATGTTTTTTACAAAATTCTTCAGGATAACAAGCAACATATTTTCCTCTATTCTTTCCAATTAAAATCTTTCTAAATGAAACACTTTCTTCTGAAGCATAAATATCTGCCTTAGTTTTCTTCCACAAAATATATGAAATACTAGCAACTCTGCCTCCTGCTGCCCCTTTACATGAATATAAACGAATCTCTTTCAATTTTTTATTATTGATAAGTATCTTATCCAACTTCGAAGACGCAATCCCTTTATCACAAAAATAAAGCGTTCGTTTACCACCATGTACAAAAATATATAATTTTGAAGAACCTTTTTTTATTATTTTCTCCCAAATACCTTGTAACGCATCAGCATGTCTTATTGAATAAAAATCAGCATCTTTTGAATTATAATATTTATTATTATGTGCTTGATTACTAAAACCATTACTTCCTGTATAATATATAACTGCTATCTTTTTATGCCCACTTGGATCCACATAATTCACTGGGTCATTTGCACAATACAAGTACAAATGCAAACTACTTGGCTCTTCACTTGTTCCTTCATAAGTATCTCTACTGATAAATCTACCTGTCTCTGGATTATAATACCTTGCATTTAAATAATACAATCCTGTATTTTCATCATAAACTCCACCAGTATAGCATAATTCATTGTCAAAGCTTGCCTGTTCTTCATGAACGGTAGTCTCTCCAAAATCTGTATACTCATACCATTTTACACACTGTCCATTGCTATCTGTTACGGCACGAGTACTTCCCTGTACATCTTTCTGGTAAGTGTAACATTTTAATCCATCTGAAGTATTGGATGTGACTGCCAATGGATTTCCTGCATTTCCTAGATAATAGAAATCTTTTAGTGCAGAATCAGATAAGGTTAAAAGCAAGGTTCCATCTTGATAGTAATAACTTTCTTCTTTCTTACTTCCATCTTTCTTAAGAATCCTTTGTCCATTTCCATTATAAGCATTCTTCTGAGTGGCTACAACCTTTCCAT
>CABUZU010000202.1 GCA_902496125.1 uncultured Lachnospiraceae bacterium | reverse complement strand
TTTAATTTTTGGATACTTTATAATTAGTTCGCGGCTCATAATTGCCACGTCCTTTGCTGTTGTTAGATGAGTCTTTGAATCCGTAAGGCCACAACAATCTTCAAAAACAGTATTGGTCATTCCTAACGATTTCGCTCTCTCATTCATCTTTTTTACAAATTCTTCTTCACTTCCTGCTAGATGTTCTGCCATTGCCACCGACGCATCATTTGCCGATGCAACGACAATACATTTAATCATCGTCTCTACTGTTTGTGTCTCTCCCTCTTCTAGAAAAACTTGTGACCCACCCATAGACTTTGCATGAGCACTCGTAGACACCTTGTCTTCTAAAGAAATTCTTCCATCCTTTAATGCATCAAAAATTAAAATCAATGTCATGATTTTTGTAATACTAGCAGGACTAAGCTTTTTATCTGCTTCTTTTTCATAAATACATTCTCCAGTAGAAGCTTCCATAAGTACAGCAGCCATCGCACTAACACCTAAATCTGCTTGATTTTTCTTCGCATAAACAGGCATCGAAGTTGTAATACAACAAAGAAACAAAATTATCGCTATTATTCTTTTAATCATTCTTTACTCACATAGCTTTTATTATCAATAGTTTATGAGAAGAATTTACTCCATATTCCACATAAATGTTACGGTATGAAGGTCTTTATTTTCAAAATAAGAAACTGGCTCTAAGGCTTTTTTTCCACATTCTCTTGCTGCTTTCTTTAAACAACTAAAGAATTTATAAGAATCAATTAGACTTCCCATTGCCTCATCTCGAATCTTTTTTGTTGCAAATCGAATACTTACATAATCTTTATCCTTTTGCATACTCTCTTTTAAAATTTCGGTAAAACGATTTTCATTCCATTGATTAAATAATAATTTTTCATGATTGTAATAGCTATAGGTTTTTGATTTACATTTAGGTAACTTTATCGTATCATCTGGTGTATGACTCTTATTCATATCTTCTTCACTAGAGCAAAAATAATCATAGATAATAATATCATCGGATACATTTGCATCCTTTGAGAAACTTGGACTTCCCCAAGTCGTATCAAGATAATAATAGTCTCCTTCAATCTTAACTAAATTCCAAGCATGAGAACCTCTGTTTTTAGCCTGCCCTGTAACCGTAATGGTTTCAATTCCACATAGCTGTAATAAATACTGCGTTGCAACGGAAAATCCCTGACAAACAGATTCTCCGTTTACAAAGACACTACAAATATTTTGATTGTTTTCAACGTCTAATTTATACGTCGTATGGGAAATAATGTATTCGTAAATGTATTTAACCTTCTCATATTCAGATAAATTTTCTTTTAAATTGGTAAAACATTCTGTCACATAACTTGCAATCTTATTTTGCATTGAAGCGATTGTTTGTTCATCCATCGTAGTCCTAACAGAAAAATCAATTGAAACTACTTTATTATTTCTAGAGCTATGTGTAATTTTATAGCCCTCTATCCAAAAAAGCTCTGGATGGTCTGCCGTCACATAAGCAAAAATCTCCTTCACTTTATCAATATTTGTTGTCGTCAAACGGCACTCCTGTTGAAACGATACTGCCGTATAATAAATCTCTTCATAGGTCCTCTTATCTTCATCATTTAACAAACGATAACAATAACCTGGCTTTGTTAAAATTGAGCCTTGTTTATCAATAGCAACTGCTTTCTCCCAATCAATCGTTGAAAAATCAACGTATTGATAACCACTATTCTCATTTGAATTTTTATTTTTAATATCTGTTAACGTGGATTTAGACTCAGAACTCTCTCCAAAAGCTGTACTTGGCACACTTGTAGAGTTAAGAAACGAAAACACGCCTCCCTTATGTTCTAGATTTGAACAGGCAGACAACACACAAACAACAGTAGCAAGAGAAATGCTTACTGCACCTTTATATAATTTATATCTATTTAACATTTAAAATCTCCTAATTTGTTAGGCAGGCCCAATTTTTCACCAGTTTTTATCGGATTTTCTGGTCTCCGACTTCTATCCATAAATAGGATAGGTCATCATTTCTGATTTTACGGATGCACAAACTATTACTTATCAATGTAAATAATTTCATAATCA
>CABUZU010000201.1 GCA_902496125.1 uncultured Lachnospiraceae bacterium | reverse complement strand
GGAATCTCAATTGCCTCATATTGTGCTTTCGCTCTTTCAAGTTCCTTCAACTAGAAGCCTCCTCCTTTTTCATTGCAACCTTCAGTTTACGCAAACCACTGTAAAGCTTAGATTTTACAGTATTTAAATTAATTCCTGTAATCTCTGAGATTTCTCTAAGAGTCATCTCTTCAAAAAAATGTAAAACAATAATACTCTTTGTCTCTACGGGAAGTAATTGTAACTTCTCGTAAAGACTTTTATCGGATTCAAATGCTGGTTCTAGATAACTTCCAACAATCCATTTTTCTGGTTCTACCAATGTTTCTTGTTTTTGAATCTGTAAATATTCTAAACACTCAGAAACCAAAATACGATAAAACCATGTTTTTACTATATCGATACTTTTCAGAGTTCGATATTCTTCTAAAGCTTTACAAATTGCACTTTGAACAACATCCAAAGCACTTTCTTGTTCCTTAGTATAAGAATATGCCAATCGATAGAAATTTTCTTGATTATCTAAAATATATTGTACTATCTGATCGTAAATTACTTTGGACAATATGGCCTCCTTCCTTATCTGATGTTAGATGTTTGCAAAACTTACAATGATTTTTTATTGTGTGCTGCTCTCTTTCTTTGAGATGCATCTAATATCTTTTTACGAATACGTAAAGATTCTGGTGTAATCTCTAATAATTCATCGGTGTCGATAAATTCAAGACACTGCTCTAAGCTCATCTGTTTTGGTGGAATAAGCTTTAATGCATCATCTGCACCAGAAGAACGAGTGTTAGTTAAATGTTTTGCTTTACAAACATTTACTTCAATGTCTTCACCTTTACCATTTTGACCAATAACCATACCAGCATAAACTTTCGTACCCGCTCCGATAAACAAAATACCTCTCTCCTGTGCATTAAATAATCCATAGGTTAATGCATCACCGGATTCAAATGCAATTAAAGAACCTTGTTTACGATAAGAAATTTCTCCCTTATAAGGACCATAGCCATCAAATACCTGGTTAATAATACCATTACCCTTTGTATCGGTCATAAATTCTCCACGATAACCAATAAGTCCTCTTGATGGAATCGAAAATTCCATACGAGTGCTACCATTGCCATTTGCACTCATACCTTGAAGTTCACCTTTTCTTAGGCTAAGCTTCTGGATAACATTTCCAGAAAATTCATCTGGTACATCAATATAAGCAAGTTCCATAGGCTCTAAAAGTTTGCCTTGTTCATCTTTCTTATAAAGTACTTCTGCTTTACTAACTGCAAATTCATATCCTTCACGACGCATATTTTCAATTAAGATGGATAAATGTAATTCACCACGTCCAGATACTTTAAAGCAATCAGCACTATCGGTTTCTTCTACACGTAAACTAACGTCTGTATTTAACTCACGAAGTAAACGGTCTCTTAAATGTCTAGAAGTTACAAACTTACCTTCTTGACCTGCAAGTGGACTGTCATTAACCATAAATTGCATTGCAATTGTAGGCTCTGAAATCTTCTGGAATGGAATTGGCATTGGATATTCAGGTGCACAAAGAGTATCACCAATGTGGATATTGGCAATACCAGATACTGCTACGATATCACCAATTGTAGCACTTTCACATTCTACTTTTTCTAAGCCTTCATATTGATACAAACGACTTACCTTTACTCGAAGTTTCTTCTCAGGGTCATGTGCATTTACAATTACTACATCCTGATTTACCTTTAATGAACCATTCTCAATCTTACCACAACCAATACGTCCTACATATTCATTGTAATCAATGGTACTAATAAGCATCTGAGTATCTGCATCTGGGTCTCCTTCTGGAGCTGGCATATAATCTAAAATTGTATCAAATAAAGGCTGCATATCCTTAGGTTCATCACCCATCTCCTTAAGAGCATATCCACCCTTAGCAGAAGCGTAGATGAAAGGACAATCTAACTGGTCTTCATCTGCATCTAACTCGATAAATAAATCTAATACTTCATCGACTACAGCGTCTACACGAGCATCTGGTCTATCAATCTTATTAATACATACCATAACCGCTAACTTTAATTCTAATGCTTTACGAAGTACGAACTTTGTCTGAGGCATTGCACCTTCATAAGCATCT
>CABUZU010000200.1 GCA_902496125.1 uncultured Lachnospiraceae bacterium | reverse complement strand
TATCTAATTCTGTATTATGCTTTTTATCATAATCCCTTAGTTTCATAATTGCTAGATGACAAATTTGTTCTGGTGAAAAATCATAATAGCCATGCTTTAGCACATAGTCAAATGCATAATCATTAAAGCGAAAACACCAAGAAGTCGAATCCATCGCCACACCTAGTTCAAATGCAATATTTGTCTGCCTGTAAGCCGTCGATAACGTATAAAGGTCAAAAAACGCTCGACTTACTCCTGCTTGAAGCAAACTATCTCTTAGATAATAAGAAAGTTCCTTCATAAAATAAGAAGAATTGACTCGATTAAAATAGCTATCGTTTACTAAGGCTATCATTTTTTTATCGTACTCAAAACAAGTTGTTCCTTGCATTTGCATCTCCAACCTACTAGCTAGAGCCTTCGCTGTTTCCTTATCCGTACTTGTAAAAGCTGATGAAAACTGAATCAAATAATAAGTATCGCCCTTTTTATATTTCTTCGCTTTTAATAGCTCAGATAATTCATTGGATTCTACATTTTTTTGCTCTAATAATTTTACAAGCAATTCTTTTAAAACAGAATCCTGTTTTTCTAATCGTCTAAATGTTCCTAAACTATTATAAAGCCTTTCAATATAAGTAGCTAAAATATCCAATACGCTTTTATAGCATAAATTTATAACTTTATCACTGTCATAAGGAATCGAAAGTCTAGCAATATAGCTTCCATTGTGAAAAATATTCTTATGCAAAAGACTCTCTACCGCTACATAATGAAAAACCTCTTTCTTTTCTTCTAACGCTTTAAAATCCGGTAACGAATTTAGATAATTTACCTCTTCTAATGGTAAATAGACATTATCTTGTACATAGCGGTCATACCCAGATAAAAATGCGAAACGCTTTGTATAGCAAATATACTTAAACTGTGGTAAAGCAGAAGCTTTAGTTCCTGCAATGGTCATGACAGGCTCTGATTTTTGGTTCCCACAGGCTGCTATTAATGATGTCGACGCTTTAATCGAAAAATATAAAGATAAAGGCGTTCTATTCTGCCAAGATGTATCCAAAGATGGAATGCCTGGACATGATTCTTCTCTTTATCCAATTTTTGCCGATGCAGTTTACGAATATAGCCGAATTGCTTATCAGGATGTTGAATAATCTTATGAATATAGGTGATTCTTATGAAAAAAGAAAATTTGTGCAATTGGCTTAGTAATTATGACTATTGGTCTTTGGATTCGCCCTTTTGCATCTAACTATACAGGTTTATATGTTGGTATGATTCTTGCTGGATTTGGTGTAACTGCTTTAAACATTAATATGTCAAAAATATTTGGCTTGTTGGAATTTGTCTAATGTGTGTTATGGGATGTAATGTATGCTTAACTTCGTTTCTTCCAACTGCATTAATGTCTAGAGGAATTAGTGAACAAACTGCTGGAATTTTAGCCTATACTTTATACTGGCTGGTTCTTGTATGGTTATTTGTGCAATTGTGGCATTATTGTTACCAGAATTGTTAAAGAAATAAAAGGAACGACCTTTTTCTAACATTGAAAATGGTCGTCCTTTTTATTTTTTTAAATATTTCCAACGATCCAGTCTTTAAATAATGCCAATCCTTCTCGAACCATATTAGATGGAAGTAGTGGAAGTTCTGAATATGTTGGAAGCATATAAACATTTTTAAGTCCAGCTTTTTGTGCTATTTTTTTGGCTCTGAAGGCGTGAAAATTACTAGTTACAATTACAACATCAGTATCAGAAGATGGTAAATATTTTTTACTAAATCTAATATTTTCTTCTGTAGATGTAGATTGATCTTCACGAATAATTCGAGATTTTGGAATCTGATATTCTTTCATTAAATATTCTTCCATGGCAGCAGCCTCAGAAATTGGTTCATTATATCCCTTACCTCCCGATACAATTACGGTTGCGTCTGGATTGATTGATAAATATTCTCCAGCTGCATCGGTTCTTTGTTTTAAAATTTTACTCATGCCAGTCTTCTTTACCTGTGCTCCTAAAACGATAACATAATTTTCATTTTTAGGACCGTCACCGCTAAATCCACTAAGGATACAACCTTCTAAAATTACAACAACTAAGGCACAAGCCATCAGTAGAAAAGTAACTACCACTCTTATTGGAG
>CABUZU010000199.1 GCA_902496125.1 uncultured Lachnospiraceae bacterium | reverse complement strand
TAATGGATGAATACAAATTCACATGGGATGAAGCTTGGGATGTTACAACTAAGACCTGTGCTTATACAAACCACACCATCATGGCAGAAGCATTAGAGAAATGGCCAATCGAGTTATTCTCTCGTTTACTTCCTCGTATTTATCAGATTATCGAAGAAATTAATCGTCGCTTTATCAACGAACTTCGTGAAAAATATCCTGATTGTGCACAGCAAAAAATCGAAAAGATGGCAATCATCTATGATGGACAGGTTAAGATGGCTAACCTTGCAATCGTTGCAGGCTTCTCTGTAAACGGTGTAGCAAGACTTCATACTGAAATCTTAAAACATCAGGAACTTAAAGATTTCTATGAAATGTATCCTGAGAAATTTAATAATAAAACCAATGGTATTACACAGAGACGTTTCTTATTACATGCAAATCCTCTGTTAGCGAAATGGGTAACAGAAAAGATTGGCGATGAATGGATTACCAATTTACCACATATTAAGAAATTAGAAGTGTATGCAACCGACCCTAAATGTCAGCAAGAATTTATGAATATTAAATATCAGAATAAATTACGTCTTGCTAAATACATTAAAGAACACAATGGAATCGATGTTGACCCTCGTTCCATCTTTGATGTTCAGGTTAAACGTTTACACGAATACAAACGTCAGTTATTAAATATCTTACATGTTATTTATTTATACAACGAATTAAAAGACCATCCAGATATGGACTTCTACCCAAGAACATTTATCTTTGGTGCGAAGGCAGCTGCTGGTTATAAGATTGCAAAACTTACAATTAAATTAATTAACAGTGTAGCAGATGTTGTTAACAATGACCCTGCTATCAATGGCAAGATTAAAGTTGTATTTATCGAAGATTATCGTGTATCAAACGCAGAATGGATTTTTGCAGCAAGTGATGTCAGTGAACAGATCTCTACTGCAAGTAAAGAAGCTTCTGGTACCGGTAATATGAAATTTATGTTAAATGGTGCATTAACTTTAGGTACCATGGATGGTGCAAACGTAGAAATTGTTGAAGAAGTAGGTGCTGATTATGCATTTATCTTCGGTCTTTCTGCTGATGAAGTTATCAACTATGAAAAGAATGGTGGATACGATCCAATGCAGATTTTCAACAACGACCAGAACATCCGTCGTGTACTTATGCAGTTAATCAACGGATATTTCTCACCAATGGATCCAGAATTATTCCGTGATTTATATAATTCTTTATTAAATACAAAGAGTACATCAAAAGCAGATACTTACTTCATCTTAAAAGACTTCCATTCTTATGCAGATGCTCAAAAGAGAGTAGAACAGGCATATAGAAATGAAAGCTGGTGGGCAGAAGCTGCAATTAGAAACGTAGCAAATGTAGGTAAGTTTACTTCTGATCGAACGATTCAAGAATATGTAGATGATATCTGGCATTTAGATAGATTATATTAAGATTTAAAGGGGCTGTTATCAGCCCCTTATTTACAATATTTGGAGGGAAAAATGGCAGACAGATTAACAGATAGTGATGTAAAAAAAATTAAAGAGGAAATTGAATATCGAAAAACAGTAGTTCGTAAAGAAACCATTGCTGCGGTAAAATCTGCAAGAGAGTATGGCGACCTTAGTGAAAATTTTGAATACCATGCAGCAAAAAAAGATAAAAATAAAAATGAGAGTAGAATCCGTTATTTAGAAAGAATGTTAAAAAATGCTACGGTCATCTCAGAAGAATCAAAAGAAGATGAAGTAGGTTTAAATAAGAAAATTACCCTTTACTTTGAAGATGATGATTGTAATGAGGATTATATATTAGTAACTAGTATTTTAGGAAATTCTTTAGAAAATCGAATTAGTATCGAGTCTCCAATAGGTAAGGCAATTTTAGGTCATAAGATTGGAGACCGCGTATTTATTGAAATTTCTAAAGGAAATGGCTATTATGTTGTAATTAAAGCAATCGAGGTGGTTGATGTCGATGCTCCAATTAGAAACTATTGATTTTAAAAAAATATTATATCAGATTGAGAGAAAGAAGTTTAATTATCATGTAAAATCACCAGTAAGTCTTGAATATAGCAGTGGACCAATGATATATTCAGAGATTTATTTAAATGTGATAACGATTTGGTTGATGGGTGAACGTATTAACACTCAGTTTATGTTGCT
>CABUZU010000198.1 GCA_902496125.1 uncultured Lachnospiraceae bacterium | reverse complement strand
TTTAACGATATATTCCATCATTTTATTTACAAATATTTTTTTATAACTACTTGATAAATATGCTAAAATCGGCATTAGCATATATACCAATACATTAGTTTTTATCGTAAAAAAAATATATTTATATCTTTTTAATTGACTTAAATAACGAATTAATATTTTATTTATAAAATATGTAATTATCATCAGTATGACTGTATAAAAACAAAAATAAATCATAAAACTAATCATCTCTTCTCCTCCTTTCTTTGTTCTATGTAATTAGTCTATCATATAGTTATGCAATATGCAAGCAAAAAAAATATTGGGGCCAAAATAATTTTGACCCCAATGATATTATCTAAAGTTATTATTTAAAGTATTCTACACCTGCTTCAAATAACTTCATATCTTGTTCACCGTAAATATTAATTGCAACGCTATCTCCACGTCTTTCACTATGAGCCATCTTACCTAAGATACGACCATCCGGACTGGTAATACCTTCGATTGCACAGTAAGAACCATTTGGATTCCAATATTCATTTTCTGCAAGATTGCCATCTGCATCAACATACTGAGTTGCAATCTGACCATTTGCACGTAATTTTTCAATCCATTCTTTACTTGCAACGAAACGTCCTTCACCATGAGAAGCCGGATTACAATAAACTCCGCCAAGAGTCGTTTTCGCAAGCCATGGAGATTTATTTGTAACAACCTTGGTATAAACCATCTTAGAAATATGACGACCGATAGTATTATAAGTTAATGTAGGTGAATCGTCCTTTTGTGGAGCAATGGTTCCATAAGGAACAAGACCTAATTTAATAAGTGCCTGGAAACCATTACAAATACCTAACATTAAACCATCTCTTTCATTTAGAAGTTTTTCAACTGCTTCTTTTACCTTAGCATTTCTAAATGCAGTAGCAAAGAATTTTGCTGAACCTTCTGGTTCGTCACCAGCTGAGAAACCACCTGGGAACATAATAATCTGAGACTGTCCAATGCATTTTTCAAATTCTTCTACAGAATCTCTAATATCAGTAGCTGTTAAGTTCTTAAATACCTTTGTGATAACATTTGCACCAGCTCTTTCAAAAGCTTTCGCACTGTCATATTCGCAGTTTGTTCCAGGGAATACTGGAATAAATACGGTAGGTTTTGCTACTTTTTCTTTACAAATATGAACTTCTTTCGCTTCATATAAATCTACCCTTGCTTCGCTAAGTGCTACCCCTGAATTAGTAGGAAATACCTTCTCAAGAGGAGCAGCCCAAGTATCATATGCTTCTTGTAAAGAAATCACGGTATCGCCATAGCGAAGTTCTTGTGTTTCTAATACTTTACCAATTACTTTACCATCTGCTACTAATTTTTCTACATCACTAGCTTCTACTTCACAAACAATGTTGCCATAACCTGGTGCAAAGATTTCAGATGCACTGATGCAATTATCACAAAGCTTTGCTCCTAAAGCATTACCAAATGACATCTTCGCAACAGATTCTGCAATACCTTTACGTTCTACGACATAAGCAGATTTAATTCTACCTGCACAGATATCTGTATGAATGTCAGCGTATAATTTCTTAATCTGTTCATAATCTGGCATATCATTCTTATCATGAGCAATGGTAAATAATACAAGCTTATTACCAGCTTTCTTAAATTCTGGTGTAATGATATTCTTATCACTTGCAATATCTACTGCAAAGGACACAAGTGTTGGAGGTACATCTAATTCATTAAAGGTACCAGACATACTGTCCTTACCACCGATTGATGGAAGACCAAATCCTAACTGAGCCTGATAAGCACCTAATAATGCGGAGAATGGAGTTCCCCAACGTTTGCTATCGTCTGTCATTCTCTTGAAATATTCTTGGAATGTAAAACGAATCTTACTATAATCACCACCACCAGCAACAATCTTAGCCACTGAGGTTGTAATCGCATAAGCAGCTCCATGATATGGACTCCAAGAAGATAAATAAGGGTCAAAACCATAGCTCATCATGGTTACCACATCAGTTTTACCTTTTAATACTGGTAATTTTGCTATCATAGACTGAGTCTCTGTTAACTGATATTTACCACCATAAGGCATGTATACAGAACCAGCTCCAATAGAACCGTCAAACATTTCTACTAAACCTTTTTGAGAGCATACATTTAAGTCTCCTAAGGTTTC
>CABUZU010000197.1 GCA_902496125.1 uncultured Lachnospiraceae bacterium | reverse complement strand
TATGTACGAGGTGTAGATAAATATGGAAGTGTTGGAAAAGGAAAAGGAGCTTCTTTTGTAGTGGATGGAACGGCTCCTACTCTTACTTCTGCGAGTATAACACCAACTACTTCTGCAACTGCTGGCAGCAATAATGCAAGACCTACAATTAAATGGAGTGGAGCCGCTGATAAATATTTAAAGCAAGTACAGTATAGTGTAGATGGTGGAAGTTATGCATCAATGGGAACAACTGCTTCTGGTAGTTTTACGCTTCCAGCAGGTAAAATCACATCAACAGGAAAGCATACCATAAAAGTCTGTGCAATTGATAAAGCTGGTAACATGAGTGCAGTAAAAACTTTAACTTATTATTACACAACGGATAAGCCAGTGATTGGAAAAATTCATGTATCAGAAGATAAAAATGGTGTACAAGTCTTCTTAGATAATGTGAAGGAAGCAGGAAAAGTATTCCAAGGTGGTAGTATTTCGTGGGCAGTAGTTGCTCATGGCAGTAAACCAGCAGATTCTAATTATACGACTCTTAGTGGAAGTATTACGAGTGGAAGATTGATTTCTACAGTTACTAATTTATCAAAAGAAGATGGAATTTATGATGTTTATGTAAAAATCAAAAATTCTCAAGGCTTATGGTCTGAACCTGCTATAGCAACCTTATATCATTTTCCTAAATCGATATATGATGGTGATTTATCCTTAGCAGCAGAAAGTGTAAAAGAAAATGTAGAAGAATCCGATTCTTGGAAATTAAAATGGGATACTGAAAATGTAACTTCAGCTGATTTATATGTGAGCTTAGATGGAGAAGATTTTGTAAAGAAACAAACGATTAAGACAGGTGAAATTCAATTAGATTTTTCCGATGTAGATAGTTATGCAATGTATCGAATTTGTGCGACTTATACCAATGGAAGCAAGAAACTTTCTGATATCATCACAATGGAAAAAATCGCAAAAGACGATGCTGTAGATGAAATGAAAGCAGAGTTAAAGAGTAGTCTAGGTGCAGCAGTTGTCTCTGAAATGAAGGAAAAAGAAATTGCAGAATATGTAGCGATGGAAGCGGTCGCAGCTACGACTGAAGGAAAGAGTGCCACTGTTTATTATTATCGTCAAACAGATAAAGATAGTGATGCGGATGGAATCGATGACGGTTATGAAATGTGGGATTTTGGTTCTAATATTGAAGAAGCAGATACCGATGGAGATGGCTTTGATGACCGCTATGAAATATTTGTATTAGGAACTAATCCAGCAGTTTATACAGCAGATACAGATAGTGATGGAGATGGATTAACGAATTTACAGGAAAAAGAAAAAGGAACTGACCCTTACTTAGCAGACAGTGATTTTGATGGAATCAATGATGCAGCTGATACAGAACCTCGTAAAACGGATACAAAATCTGGAAAGACCGTCAATTATCAAGTATCTGTACATAAAGGACTTTATGACTTAGAACAAGATGGACAAATCTTTAATCCGTATAGTTCCTTAAGTAAGAAGATTGTAATAGGTGGAAGCGAAACTTTACAATTTTATGATGATTCTAGTAATTTGACAACTGAATTAACCAAATCAGATGGTAAGAATTATCTAAATACCTATACTTGGAATGGAAATGACCAAAAGATTTATATGACCTATAACGGTTTAGCTTATTCCTATACTTATGACAGTATGAACAATATTTTAACCGTAGATGTAAATGGAAAACGTTTAGTGCAATATGTTTACGGATATGATTATGACGAGGATGAAGAAACAGGAGCAAGCTATAAGTCCGATTCTTATTTATTAAGAGTAAATTATGCAAATGGTGGAAATGTTCGTTACCAATATGAAGATATGGATGTTCTTTCAATGAAAGAAGATGAAAATGGAAACATGACCACTGAAACAAAGACTGAACATAAATTAGCTTATGTGAAAGTAGATGGAAAAGCTAGCGATAGTACCTATAGTTACAACGAATATGGAAATGTGACAAAATATGTTGACTCTGAGAGCGGAGTAACGTATAATTATACTTATGATAGTAAACAGAACTTGACGGGTATTACAGGCGACAATGGTTTTTCAATGACTACCAATTCAACCGATAATAGTGATGAAAAGGCAGGAAAGACTTCTTATACTACGAATACTACGTGGAAGTTAGGACAAGAGGAAAAGAAGGT
>CABUZU010000196.1 GCA_902496125.1 uncultured Lachnospiraceae bacterium | reverse complement strand
TCTGTCTACTAAGATTGAAATCGATGGTGGCGTAAAACTAAATAACTGTGCATCGTTAAAGGAAATTGGTGTTGATATTATGGTAGCTGGTTCCGCAGTATTTAAAGGAGATGCCAGTGCAAATACAAAGGCATTTTTGGAGATTATAAAATAATGGCACATTGTTTAATTATTACAGGAGGCAGCATTGATTTAGACGCTGCCTTCGCTTATTTAAAAGATATTAAATATGATTATTTAATTGCAGCAGACCATGGAATGGATGCATGTAGAGCATTGAAACTTATTCCAAGTCTTATTATGGGCGATTTTGATTCTGCAAGTAATGTAGAATATTTTAGAAAAATAGAAGGGATTAAATGGGAGAAATTTCCTTCTCATAAAAACGAAACCGATACCGAATTAGCACTTCGAAAGGCAGTAGAGCTTGGAAATGATGAGATTACGATTTTAGGAGCATTTGGAACGAGAATGGACCATACCCTTGCAAATATTTATCTATTAGACCAAGCAAAAGATGCAAAATGCGTATTAGTAGATGGACATAATCGAGTGCGTATGGTACAAAAAGAAGAAACCTTTCTAAAGTCAGAAGGATTTGGAAAGTACATTTCCTTTTTACCATTTGCAGGAGCGGTCACACATCTGTATTTACAGGGCTTTGCCTATGAACTAGAGGACTTTTATTTACCTGCTAGTTGCATTCGTGGAATTAGTAATGAATATGATAAAGAAACTGCAAAGGTTTGGTTTGATACGGGTAAGCTTTTATGCATTGAATCGGTAGATTAGGAGGTGTTTAGATGAAAAAAATTACAAGTATTTTATTCGTGATTATATTAGCCTTATCCATGGCAGGTTGTTCTGCTGGCAGTACCAAGGTAAAAATTACAACAGGACTCTCTTCAAAGGAATTATTTAAAATTGGAGACCAGACCTGTTTTAAGAGTGAAGCATTAGTCTATGCAACTGCACAAAAAAAATTAATTGAAGATGCCTATGGAAGTGAGATTTGGAATGTTAGTAAAGGGGATGTCACAGTTAAAGAATATGTGCAAGATTCGTTAAAAGACTTTTTAGCACAGCTAAAATGCATCCATCAGATGGCAGATGATAATCAAATCACATTAACAGACCAAGAAAAGACACTTGCTAATAGTTGTACAGAAGAATATATGAAGAATCTAACGAAAGAAGAACAAGATAGTCTAGGTGTAGATAAAGAAAGTATTCAACGCATCTATGAAGAATATATTTTGTACAATAAAGTAGAGACGGAACTAACCAATGACAAGGTAGAACAAATTAGCGATAACGATGCAAGAATTATGCAGGTAAATATGATTGTATTGTCAAAAGAAAAAACGGCGAAATCAGTTTTAAAGAAAGCAAAAGCTGGAGAAGACTTTGAAAAGTTAGCAAAGAAATATTCCGAAGACTCCCAGATTCAATATGCACTTTCTAGAGAACTATTTGGTGAAGACTTTAGTAATCAAGTTTTTGATTTAGAAAAAGGTCAAATAAGCGATATGATTAAATCAAATGGTAAATACTATATTGTTTCTTGTATTGATGACTATGATAAAGAGGCAACAAGCGAACATAAGGCAGAACTAGAAAAAGAAAAACGACAGGAGATTTTTGATAAACTCTATAAGGAGTATATTGATAAGTTGAGTGCCCAGTTTAATAAAAGCGTATGGAAACAGATTGATATGGAAACCATTCCATCGGTAAAAAAAGCAGATTTCTTTGGGATTTATGAAAATTTAACAGCGACAAATTAAAAATTATTAGCACTCACTTAAAATGAGTGCTAATTTTTGCTTGACTTTTTGTAAAAATAGTATTATTATGATGTCAGTGTTTAAAATAAGCAGAATAAGGAGTGATAAATATGGCTTCAAAGTCAGGCAGTTTAACAATTAATAGCGAAAATATTTTCCCAATTATTAAGAAATGGTTATATTCAGACCATGATATTTTTTATAGAGAGTTAGTATCGAATGCATGTGATGCAATTACAAAGTTAAAGAAATTAGAGATTATGGGAGAATATACTTTCCCAGAAGATTATAAAGCGAAGGTACAAGTTACAGTAAACTCAGAATAGAAATCCATTACCATTGCTGATAATGGTATTGGTATGACATTTGAAGAAATTGATGAATATATTAATCAGATCGCTTTCTCAGGTGCAGCAGATTTCTTAGAAAAATATAAAGATAAAACCAATGAAGAC
>CABUZU010000195.1 GCA_902496125.1 uncultured Lachnospiraceae bacterium | reverse complement strand
GATACCGACATTTCTCCTTACGACAGTGGATCCTATGCTTCTAGCACGACCTATGTAACAGGAAGAGCGACGATGAAAGCCTGTGAAGAATTGGTAGAAAAGATTAAAAATGCTGGAAAAGAAGTGTTAGGTTGTGAAGAAGTAGAGTTTGATGGGAAATATGTGTTTAATATAGCAAATAAAGAAGAAAAGGTTTCATTAAAAGATTTAGGAAATCAAAATATGGCAGGAAAAGGATTTGAGTTTTCCTCTTATGCTTCTTTTTGTTCTCCAATTTCTCCACCACCTTATATGGTAGGAATTGCAGAAGTAGAAGTGGATATTGAGACTGGTAAAGTTGATGTCGTTGATTATGTAGCAGTAGTAGACTGTGGAACGGTTATTAATACAAACTTAGCAAGAGTTCAGGCAGAAGGTGGTATTTTACAAGGAATCGGAATGTGTTTATTCGAAGATGTTCGTTATGATTCTAGGGGTTATATGACTAGCAATAGTTTTATGCAATATAAAATACCAACCCGTTTAGATATTGGACAAATTCGTGTAGAATTTGAAAGTAGTTATGAACCAACCGGTCCTTTTGGAGCAAAATCCATTGGAGAGATCGTAATTGATACACCATCGCCTGCAATTGCAGCAGCAATTTATGCAGCAACGAAGAAACGTTTTTATGAACTTCCAATTACAAGTGAAAAGATAGCAATGGCAATTGCAAATGATTAAAGAAAAACACGAGTAGATTTTTTGTCTACTCGTGTTTTTTTTGGTTATAAAGAAACATTGCGACAGACGCAGCACAAATAATGGCATATCCAACGAAACTATATCCATCTGGAATTTGTCCAAAGAATAAAAATCCTAAAATTGTGGAAAAAATAATTTGCGTATAGTCATAAATAGAAATTTCTCTTGCTGGTGCATGAGTGTAAGCTGCTGTAATTCCAAATTGCCCACCGGTAGCACTAAGACCAGTCATAATTAAGTAGAAAAATTGTAATCCACTTATTGGATGAAAGTCCACAATTAATGCAGGTACCATGGATAGGCAAGAAAAAGCGGAGAAGAAAATGACAATGATAGATCCTGCTACTTTGTGATTTCCTAAGTATCTAACAAAGGTATAAGCACCACCGGCACACATTCCACCGCAGATACCAATTAATGCTGGTAAGATGTCCATCCCAATAATTCCAGGTTTAATAACGAAGAGGCATCCGATAAAAGCAGTCAAAATAAAAAGTATTTGAGGTAATTTTACTTTTTCATTTAAAATAATGATAGAAAATAAGATGACAAAAAATGGAGACAACTTATTTAGAATGCTTGCATCGGCAACTAGTAAATGGTCGACTGCATAAAAATTACAAAGAATTCCAATTGTACCTAATATAGAACGCAAGAATAAAAATGGAAGCTGCTTCTTATCAAACTCTATTTTAGTTTTAGAACGTTTTAAAATAATAAGAGCAAAGAAAAAAGCAACTAAGTTTCGAAAGAAAGACTTTTCCATAACGGGTAAGTCTCCTGAAAGTTTTACAAAGATTCCCATCAGTGCAAAACAGAAAGCTGAAAAGATAATGCAAAAAATTCCTTTTACTTTATTTGGCATAGTATTCTCCTTTGTTTAAAATAGATTCGTATTAGGTTATAACATATTTTTTGAAATATTACAAATTGTTATTACTAAACTATTGACTTTTTATAATTTTTATGATTTAATATAGCTAACGATTAAACGAGTGTTTAATCGTATGAAGTTATTGATATATTTTTTTTATAAATAAAAGGAGGATTTCAATGAAAACAACAGTCTACATTTTAGACGGATTGGATTGTGCAAACTGTGCTGCTAAGATTGAGCGTAAATTAAGCAAAATGAAAGAAATCTCAGAAGTTAGCATTACTTATTCAACCAAGCAGATGAGAATTACTGCTGAAGATCCAGATTCATTAGTTCCAGAAATTCAAAACACCATTAATTCCATGGAAGATGGAATTACAGTAAAGAAACGTGAAAGACGTTCTTCTAGAAATAGAACACAGACCGTTGTTGAAACACATGACCACGACCATGATCATCATGACCATGACCACGGACATGAAGATGGATGCGGATGTGGACACGACCATGATCACCACGATCACGACCACGATCATCATGACCATGACCACGGACATGAAGACGGATGCGGATGTGGACACGACCATGATCACCACGATCACGACCACGATCATCATGACCATGACCACGGACATGAAGACGGATGCGGAT
>CABUZU010000194.1 GCA_902496125.1 uncultured Lachnospiraceae bacterium | reverse complement strand
GTTCTGAAATAGAATTGAGGTCTGTAGTTTGAGAAGAATGGAGTATGACGTCCGCCTTCTTCTTTGCTTAATACATAAACTTTTGCAGTAAATTTATGATGAGGAGTAACTGAACCTGGTTTAGCAAGAACTTGTCCACGTTCAACTTCATCACGGTTAATACCACGAAGTAATGCACCTGCATTGTCACCAGCTTGAGCAAAGTCTAGAGATTTTCTAAACATTTCGATACCAGTAACAACAGTCTTTCTTGTAGGTTTAAGACCAACGATTTCAACTTCATCGTTAAGTTGTAATTTACCACGTTCTACACGTCCAGTAACAACTGTACCACGTCCAGAAATAGTAAATACATCTTCGATACTCATTAAGAATGGTTTGTCCAAATCTCTTACAGGAACATCAAAATATGTATCGCAAGCTTCCATTAATTTTCTAATAGCACCTGCACCCATATCAGATTCATCACCTTCAAGAGCTTTAAGAGCAGAACCACGAATGACAGGACAATCAGCATCAAAACCGTATTCTCCTAATAATTCACGGATTTCCATTTCTACTAAGTCTAATAATTCAGGATCTTCAACCATATCGCATTTGTTGATGAATACAAGAATTTTAGGAACACCTACTTGACGAGCAAGTAAAATATGTTCTCTAGTTTGAGGCATTGGACCATCTGTTGCTGAAACAACTAGGATAGCACCATCCATTTGTGCTGCACCAGTAATCATGTTTTTAACGTAATCAGCATGGCCTGGGCAATCTACGTGAGCATAGTGACGAGTTGCAGTCTCATACTCAACGTGAGCAGTATTAATTGTAATACCTCTTTCTCTTTCTTCAGGAGCTGCATCGATTTCTGCATAATCTTTGAACTCTTTACTGAAATATTTAGTAATAGCAGCAGTTAAAGTAGTTTTACCATGGTCTACATGACCGATAGTACCAATATTTAAATGCTCTTTACTTCTGTCAAATTTTTCTTTTGCCATATTAAATATTCTCCTTCTTTTTTATTACATATTTATTTTATCTAATGCTTGATATTTTTTCAAGTATTATTTTTAGTTAGCGCTGTTTTTCTTAATTATATCTTCAGCGATTGATTTTGGAACTTCATCATAATGATCTAATTCCATAACAAAGTTTCCACGACCTTGTGTATTACTTCTTAGGGAAGTAGCATAACCAAACATTTCAGCAAGTGGAACCATTGCCATAATTTGTAGAGCATTACCACGTGATTCTTGTCCAAGTGGACGTCCTCTACGACTTGTTAAGTCACCCATAACATTACCCATATATTCTTCTGGAACTGTTACAGCAACTTTCATGATTGGTTCTAGAATAACTGGTTTACATTTATTCTTAGTTTCTTTTACTGCTAAAGAAGCAGCGATTTTAAATGCCATTTCTGATGAATCGACATCATGGTATGAACCATCAAATAATGTTGCTTTGATATCAACCATTGGATATCCAGCAAGTACACCACCAGCCAATGCTTCTTGTAAACCTTTATCAGTTACTGGAATATATTCACGAGGAACTACACCACCAACGATAGCATCAACGAATTCATAACCTTTACCTGGATTTGGTTCAAATTTAACCCAAACATGACCGTATTGTCCACGACCACCAGATTGTTTAATATAACGTCCTTCACATTCACCAACTTGAGTGATTGTTTCACGGTAAGCAACTTGTGGTTTACCAATATTACATTCAACATTAAATTCTCTACGCATTCTATCTACAAGAACATCTAAGTGTAATTCACCCATACCACTGATAACAGTTTGGCCTGTTTCATGGTCAGTCTTATATTTGAATGTTGGGTCTTCTTCAGCAAGTTTTTGAAGAGCAAGTGCCATTTTATCTTGGTCATTTTTACTCTTTGGTTCGATTGCTTCATCAATAACTGGTAATGGGAATTCCATACCTTTCATGATAACTGGGTTCTTTTCATCACATAATGTATCAGCAGTAGTAGTATTTTTTAAACCTACAGCAGCTGCAATTTCACCGCAGTATACTTCAGAAATTTCTTTACGAGTATTAGCATGCATTTGTAAGATACGACCAATTCTTTCTTTTTCACCCTTAGTACTATTTAAAACGTATGAACCGCTTGTTAATTTACCAGAGTAAACACGGAAGAATGCTAATCTACCTACAAATGGATCTGTCATAATCTTGAATGCTAATGCAGTAAATGGTTCATTATCACTTGGATGACGCATTATATCTTCGCCTGTTTTAGGATTATAACATTCGATTGATGGAACATCAGTTGGAGCTGGTAAATAATCAATTACAGCATCAAGTAATAACTTAACAC
>CABUZU010000193.1 GCA_902496125.1 uncultured Lachnospiraceae bacterium | reverse complement strand
CTGATTATCGAGTTAATGGGCAAACACAGTAATCTTATTTTTTGCGACGATAAAAATATGATTCTAGATAGTATCAAACACGTTTCTGCTCAGATGAGCTCCGTTCGTGAGGTACTACCTGGTCAAACTTATTTTATTCCCCAGACGATGGACAAACAAAATCCACTAGAAGTCTCAGAAGACGAAATTTCTAAGGTTCTATCTGAGAAAAAACAGCCAATTGGTAAGGCTATTTATCAGTCTTTTACTGGAATCAGCCCCGTCATTGCTCATGAGCTTTGCTATCGCAGTGGAATTGAAGCAGATGTTCCTGCATGTGAACTATCTGAGATGGAATTATTACATTTTGCCCATACTTTTTCGTATTTAATCAGTGATATTAAAAATCACAATTTTACACCTGCTATTTACTACAAACAGGGAATGCCCGAAGAATTTGCTGTTTTTCCTTTAGAGAGCTGTTCTTTTTTGCAATCTATTTCCTATGACAATATCAGCAATGTATTAGAGCATTTTTATGCCTCTCGTAGTCAAATTAGTCGTATTCGTCAAAAATCAGCAGACCTTCGTCGTATTGTTACAACCTGCTTAGAGCGAAGCCTTAAAAAATACGACTTACAACAAAGGCAATTAAAGGATACTAGTAAACGTGATAAATTTAAAGTTTATGGCGAACTTCTAACAGCCTATGGCTATAGCGTAGAACCTGGGGCAAAACAACTAATTGCCGAAAATTACTACGATGACAACAAAGAAATCTGTATTCCATTAGACCCTACTAAGTCTGCAATGGACAATGCAAAACACTATTTTGAAAAATACAACAAATTAAAACGTACCTATGAGGCACTTAGCAGTTACATTAACGAAACCAAAGAAGAAATTGAGCATTTACAGTCTATTGCAACTGCTCTTGACATTGCTCTTTCTGAGAATGATTTAGTCCCAATTAAAGAAGAGCTTCGTGCTTATGGTTATATTAAAAAACGTGGACCAAAGGATAAAAAAGCAAAGATTACCAGTAAACCATTCCACTATTTATCTAGTGACGGTTTCCATATCTATGTTGGTAAAAATAACTATCAAAATGAAGAACTCACCTTTAAAGTGGCAACTGGAAATGACTGGTGGTTTCATGCAAAGGGGATTCCTGGTTCCCATGTCATTGTAAAATCAGAAGGAAAAGAACTTCCAGACCGTGTTTTTGAAGAAGCTGCTTCCCTAGCTGCTTATTATTCTTCTGCCCGTACTTCACCAAAGGTTGAAGTCGATTATATTCAAAAGAAACAAGTAAAAAAAGTAAATGGAGCAAAACCTGGATTTGTTATCTATCACAACAATTATTCTTTAATGGCAACTCCACAAGTAACACTTGAGGAAGTATAAATTCGACTTATTTTTTAGTATATTATTGACATTGGACTATTTTTATGTTATGTTATATAAAGATAGTCCATTTGTTATCTATATATTACTATTAATTTAGGAGGATTTATGTATACCTATCAAGAATTTAAAACCGCCATTATGAACCATTTCCAAGATAAAATGGGAAAAGAAGTAAAAGTAGCTATTAACCAAGTGATTAAAAACAACAATCTTATTTATGATGCCCTAATTATCTTATCAAAGGATGAGGTAATCACTCCCTCTATTTATCTAAACTCTTTTTATGATTCTTATGTAAATGGTGAAGACTTTTGTGTTATTTGCGAGCAAATCTATAACCTTTATCAAACCAATCGTTTTCCAGTTGGTCAAGAACTTCCACATTTTTTAGATTTTGAAAATACAAAGTCAATGATTGCTTATCGATTAATAAACTATAAAGAAAACACTCGCTTATTAAAAGAAATTCCTCATATTGCCTATCTAGACCTAGCCATTGTTTTCTATTTATTAATTGACCAAACAGGATTTGAAAATACTACCGCTCTAATTCGCAACAATCAACTCATGTTGTGGAATATTAATACCACGGAACTCTATGATATTGCTATAGAAAATACACCCGCTCTTCTCCCTTATGAATTTACTTCAATGAGTAAATTAATGGCTCGTCTATTCATTGAAAACTTTGATAAGGACGAATTAAATTCCGAAGAATTTGACCGTTTATTCGAACTTCTCCAAGGCGTATGCTCTAACGAAGACCAAATGTATGTATTAAGTAATAAACAACGTTTTTATGGAGCCGCCGCCTTACTTTATCCAGATATGTTAGAAATGATTGCTAAAAAGCTTGATAACGACTTTTTTATTTTGCCAAGTAGTATTCATGAAGTCATTATTCTACCCTTTACCGATAAATTAGAAAAAGAAGATTTGATTGAAATGGTTCATGAAGTTAATACAACCGAAGTCGACCAAATTGACCGCCTAT
>CABUZU010000192.1 GCA_902496125.1 uncultured Lachnospiraceae bacterium | reverse complement strand
TTAGAGACACTTGCAATTGTAGCCTATAGACAGCCAGTAACAAAATCAGAGATTAATAAGATTCGAGGAGTTAATTCAGATAAAGCATTAAATCGTCTAATTGAGTATGGATTGGTGGTCGAAAGTGGTAGACAAAATGTGCCAGGAAGACCCCTTCTTTTTGCTACTTCTGACGAATTTTTAAGACGATTTGGTGTACAAAACCTAGAACAATCCGACATTGTATTTGAAAAAAAACAAAGTATTTTGTAGGAATATTACAAAATATAGTCAAAATATCTAATGGTTATGTGCTTTTTTATACATAATTTGAGCAATATTTGTATGATTTGTCAAACAAGAGCAAAAAGAATTGAAAAAAATAAGGGATGTGTGTTATAATGAACGAAAATAAAGAGAAGAGATTAAATAAAAATTTTAAATTTAAAAATGAATTGATATTTGTTGGAATAATTTTGGTGATTGCGGCGATTTTTTTTGGCATTAATTTTCATGAAAGTAGAAAAAGTGGAAATTTTGTTGAAATTACTGTAAATGGTGAAGTGTATCAGAGAATTCCTCTAAATGAAAATAAGACTATTCAAGTGGATACCGAGGGAGAAAATTTTAATGAAGTAACCATTGAAGACGGTAAGGTGTATATGTCCGATTCGAGTTGCAAGGATCATCTTTGTGAGAATATGGGACGTATCAGTGTTGTAGGAGTTCCAATTACTTGTTTACCCAATAAAGTGGTGGTAACAATTAAAGGGGAAGATGATAAACAGATTGATTCGGTAGTACGTTAGGAGAAAAAAGATGTCAGTAAAAGAAATTACGCAATTTGGAATGTTAATCGCATTAGCATTTATTTTTAGTTATGTAGAGGCAATGGTTCCTTTTCCAATTCCAGTTCCAGGAATTAAATTGGGACTTGCAAATTTAGTAGTAGTAGTAACTTTGTATTGTATGGGAATAAAAGAAGCATTTGTAATCTCAATTGTGCGTATTATATTAGTAGGTTTTACATTTGGAAGCCTTAGTAGTATGATATATGGCCTTGTAGGAGGTTTACTTAGTTTTGCCATGATGAGCATCTTTAAAAAATTAAAGGTTTTTTCTGTAATGGGTGTGAGCATGGTAGGTGGTGTTTTTCACAATGTAGGACAGTTAATTGTAGCAATTTTTGTGACAGACACGAAGGCGTTGATCTATTATTTTCCATTTTTGCTAATCGCAGGTGTTGTGACGGGAACACTGATTGGTATTGTTGGAAAATTAATGATAGATAGAGTAAAACATTATAACCTGTAATTATTTTTAATAATTACGCCAAATCAAAAAAGAAGGAGAAAGAAACAGATGAATTTGTCTACATTCAAAGGTGGTACACATCCGTATGATGGAAAAGAACTTTCTAAGTCTTTACCTATTACAGAAGTGATGCCTAAAGGAGATATTGTGATTTCGATGTCTCAGCATCTGGGTGCTCCTGCAAATCCTACCGTTGCTGTTGGTGACAGGGTATTAGTAGGACAGCGAATAGGTGAAGCATCTGGATTTATTTCAGCACATGTTGCTAGTTCTGTATCTGGTAAGGTAAAGGCAATTGAAGCAAGATTAATGCCAGGAGGAAATAGCGCTCCATGTATTATTATTGAAAATGATGGTCAGTATGAAGCTGTTCCTGAACTTGGAACGAAGAGAGACTATACGAAGATGTCTAAGGAAGAGATTCGTCAGGCTGTCAAAGATGGTGGAGTTGTTGGTATGGGTGGTGCAGGTTTCCCAACCAATGTTAAAATCACACCAAAGGATGATAATGCAATTGATTATGTTTTAGTAAACGGTGCAGAATGTGAACCATATTTAACATCTGATTATCGTTTAATGCTTGAACAACCAGAGAAACTAATTGGTGGTTTAAAGATTATGTTAGCTCTGTTTGATAAAGCAAAGGGAATTATTGGAATTGAAGATAATAAACCAGATTGCATTGAGAAATTAACGAATTTAGTAAAAGATGAACCAAGGATTGAAGTTCAACCGTTAAAGACAAAATATCCTCAAGGTGCAGAACGTGCGTTAATTTATGCATGTACGGGTCGCTCTATCAATTCAACAATGCTTCCAGCAGATGCAGGTTGCGTTGTAGATAACGTTTATACAGTAATTTCTATTTATAATGCAGTAGCACTTACAACTCCAGTAATCGGTCGTGTTGTAACAGTTACTGGTGATTGTATTACAAAACCTCAGAATTTCTGGGTTAAATTAGGAACCAATTTTAATGAATTAGTAGAAGCAGCAGGGGGATATAAAACTCAGCCAGAAAAGATTATCAGTGGTGGTCCAATGATGGGTATGGCAATGTTTAGTACTGATGTACCTGTAACAAAGACTTCTG
>CABUZU010000191.1 GCA_902496125.1 uncultured Lachnospiraceae bacterium | reverse complement strand
TAAAGGATGCAAGAGGATTTGTTTACTGTGTATCTTCAATGGGTGTTACTGGTCAGGCAGCTGATTTCCATAAGGATGTTAGTAATTATCTAAAGGATGTAAAGAAGAAATCTTCGATACCGATTATGATGGGATTTGGCATTCGTACAGCAAAAGATGTAGAGCCATTTAGAGATATTATTGATGGTTGTATTGTAGGTTCTCATTTCATTCGTTTAATGGAAGAGAGTAATTATGATAAAAACGTGATTAGTCAGTATGTACAAACCTTTAAAAAAGAGTTAAATTAGTATTTTTTTTGAATTTATTTTGGAAAGTAGTTGACGTTTATAATTTGTAATGTTATACTAGTGGAACGATGTGACAATTATTATTGTAGGCATATGTCACAAAAATTCTACAGATATAGGAAAGGGGAAAGATATGCGTAAAATAGAGCAGCTACCCGATTGTGAATTACAGATTATGAAAATTATATGGGAGAACGCACCTAGAGTTTCTCAGACTGAAATTAGAAAACAGATGCAAGAAAGAAATGGTAGAGAATACGGACGTACTACAATTTCTACTTGGCTTAGCCGTATGAAGAAGAAAAACTTCGTAAGCAGTGTTTTAGAAAGAGGAATTTCTTATTATTCACCAGTTGTAGAGGAAGTAGATTACAGACGTGCTGAGATGAAACATTTTATGAATTTCTGGTTTGATAATTCACCAGCTAAATTCTTAAAGGCGTTTGAAGAATACGATAAAATATCAGAAGCTGATATTGAAGAAATTAAAAAGATGTTATAAAATAATGCTGCTAGGACAAGTTTCTAGTAGCATTATTGTTTTTGGAGGGTAAGATGTTAATTAAAAATGCATATGTAGTAGACCCTGTATCACAGGTTAAGGCAATGAAAGACCTTCGTATTAGTGATGGGAAGATTGAAGAAATTGGCGATAAATTATCTTTTAAAGAGGATGAAGAAATCCTAGATGTAAATGGACAGGTATTAGCTCCAGGTTTAGTAGATATTCATGTTCATTTTCGTGACCCTGGTCTTACTTATAAAGAAGATATTTTTACAGGAGCGAAGGCTGCTGCAAAGGGTGGATTTACTACCGTTATCTGTATGGCAAATACTAAGCCTGTGATTGATAATGTGGAGTTATTAAAAGCGAATCAAGAGAAAATGGATAAGACAGATATTCATGTCTTACAAGCAAGTGCGATTACGAAAAACTTAGCTGGTAAAGAGCTAGTTGATTTAAAAGCGATGCATGAAGCAGGAGCAGCGGGATTTACAGATGATGGGATTCCAATTATGGATGAGAAACTATTAGAAAATGCAATGAAATTGGCAAAGGAACTAGACCAACCGATTAGTTTACATGAAGAAGACCCGAACTTTTTAGATTCTCCTGGTGTAAATAAGGGAGAAATTTCTAAGAAAATTGGTGTAGGTGGTGCCAGTGCAATGGCGGAAGATGTACTTGTAGCAAGAGATTGTATGATTGCTTATCATACAGGTGCTAAGGTCAATATTCAACATATTAGTTCTAAAAATTCAGTAGAACTTGTACGTGCGGCTAAGAAAATGGGGGCAAAGGTTTATGCGGAGGCAACCCCTCATCACTTTACATTAACGCAAGATGCTGTATTAGAGCATGGCACATTAGCAAGAATGAATCCACCTCTTCGTACAAAAGAAGACCGTGCGGCTATTATTGAAGGTTTAGTGGATGGAACGATTGATTTTATTGCAACAGACCATGCACCTCATTCAAAAGAGGAGAAAGAAAAGCCTTTTAAAGATGCACCAAGTGGAATTACAGGACTTGAAACTTCATTATCGCTTGGAGTGACCAACCTTGTAAGAGCAGGTCATCTAACAATGATGCAGCTAATGGAGAAGATGAGTAAAAACCCAGCGACGCTTTATAATTTAAATCCACAGGGAATTGTAGTAGGCGCACCAGCTGATTTTGTCATTTTTAATCCAAATGAAACTTGGATTGTAGGAGATTATGAATCAAAAGCAACCAATTCACCATTTACAGGACAAGAACTCTTTGGTGTTGTACATTACACCATCTGTAATGGAAAGATTGTATATAAAAAATAAAAAGCTCCCATAAAGGGAGCCTTTTATTAGTTTTCAGAACTATAGTTTGGAGCTTCTTTTGTGATATGGATGTCGTGAGGATGACTTTCTTTTAAAGAAGCAGAGGAAATCTTGATAAATTCTGCTTTTTCCTGTAAATCTTTAATTGTAGGAGCACCACAATATCCCATACCAGAACGAAGTCCACCGATTAACTGGAATACAGTATCTTCTAAGAGACCCTTATAAGCAACACGTCCTTCAACACCTTCTGGAACAAGCTTTTTAGCGTCTTCTTGGAAGTAACGGTCT
>CABUZU010000190.1 GCA_902496125.1 uncultured Lachnospiraceae bacterium | reverse complement strand
TTATGCTATTTTTAAACTATGCCATCCTTATAGTCATCTGTACTGTAATGTTAATTGGAAAATCCTTCTTCGTTAGTTGCTATAACCTATCAGCAGAATCAAGCAAATTAGCCGAAGGTCTTCTTTTTATTCATACCGTTGCAATGATTTTATGGCCAATTGGATTTTTAATTCCTTATTATTTTCGAGCAATTGGAAAATCTACTTTTACAATGATTATTGCTATTTTTGCTATGTGGACATTTCGAATTGGATTTGCATACATCTTTATTAAAGTACTACATATGAATGTTTTAGGAATTTGGTATGCAATGTTTTTTGATTGGATTTTTCGTGCAATTATATATACAATCGCATTTAAATTTCAAAAAATTTCTAAGTAATATTAAGAAATGAACTACCATACATTATATGGTAGTTCACAAGACAGAATAATTGATTAAATTAATCCTAAGTAAGTTAACGCTTTTTCAATTCCATCATTTTCTACAGAATCGGTAATAAAAAGTGCATGAGAATCTAAAACAGGGTCATGTTTTTCCATTGCTATGGAATTTGGACAATATTCAAACATAGATAAGTCATTACTAGAATCACCAAAAACATATGTATTTTCTAAAGGAATCTTGAAAATATCTTGAACAATCTGAATTGACTTTGCTTTTGAATATCCATGAGGAATCACTTCATAAAACCCTGGTGCTCGGTCAATCATATCCATTTTGCCTTTTAATTTCTCTTTTACAAGTTCAATATTGCTCTCTTTGTCAGCAAAAAGACAAAACTTCTCAAATCTTAGTTCATCTTTAATATTCCAATCAAGAACAATTTTAATATCTTCATCTTGAAAAGTCTAATCCCTTCTCATAAAATCAAAAGAAGATCTATTAGGAGCATAAAAATAAAACACATCTCCCTCAAAAAGTGCACCCATTCCTGCTTCTATGACAAGTGAAGCAATTTCTCTGCATAATTCAACAGATAAAACATCATGATGCAGGCTTTTTCCTTGAAAAACAATTTCTGTTCCACAACCACAAAGCACTCCATCAAATCCTAAATTGACAATTGCTTCAGGAACAAAAGACCTTGTTCTTCCTGTATTAATAAAAGTTAGGCATCCATTTTCTCTTGCTTTTTGAATCGCACGAATAGTTGACTTTGGAACTTCATGTGTAACTTCTGATAGAATTGTTCCATCAATATCAAAGAAAAGTGCTTTTTTATCTTTCATAAATAAACACTCCTTATTTCTCAAAGCATTTTACGACATCTTCTAGATGTTTAATAACAGATAAATGCTGCGGACAAACATCCTCGCATTGTCCACAAGCTACACAGTCGCTTGCTTTGCCAAAGTTTTTCGTCAATTCTTCATAAGCGTCTTTTTGAGATTTTTCACTCTTGCCTTGCTTTTCAATATTGTACAAGGAGAAATATTTAGAAATCGCAATATTCGATGGACAACCATCTGCACAATAATCACAACCCGTACATGGAATTGCAATACTGTCATTAATAATTTTAGCTGCTTCTTTTACAATTTCTAATTCTTCTTCATTTAATGGTTTAAAGTCTTTCATGTAACTGATGTTATCTTCAATCTGTTCCATATTACTCATTCCACTTAATACCATTTTTACATTAGGAAGACTTGCTACAAAACGAATAGCCCAAGAAGGAATTGAAAGATTTGGTTCTTTTTCTTTAAAAGTTTTAGCTAACTCTTCTGGTACATTAGCTAAAGTTCCTCCTTTTACAGGTTCCATAACGATGACTGGCTTATTGTGTTTGGTTGCCACTTCATAACATCTTCCAGACTGAACTCTTTCGCTTCCCAATCTAAGTAGTTAATCTGTAATTGAACAAATTCTAATTCTGGGTGCTCAGTTAAAACCTTGTCTAATACCTGTGCATTGTCATGGAAAGAAAATCCCATGTGCTTTACAAGACCTTCTTCTTTTTTCTTTGCAAGCCAAGAGAAACAATCTAGTTCATTGTACACTTCATAATGTTTGTGATTGACGTCATGAATTAGATAATAATCGAAATAAGACACACCTGTTTTTTGTAGCTGCTCATTAAAAATCTTATCTCTGTCTTCTTTGGTCTTTAAATAAGCTGCATGTAATTTCGTAGCTAAAGTATAACTTTCTCTTGGATAACGGTCTACTAAAGCTGCTTTTGTCGCATTCTCACTAGCAAAACCACAGTACATCCAAGCCGTGTCAAAATAAGTAAAGTCATTTTCAATAAAAAAATCTACCATTTTCTTGGTTTGTTCTAAATCAATGCTTGTAGGGTCTTCTGAATTTAAAAGGGGAAGTCTCATCAGACCAAAATCTAATTTTTTTTCACTTGTAAAATCTTCCCTTTTATCCCCAACATCATTATGTATTATAGTATTTTACTTCCATTTGCTGTCAACTTAAATTTTG
>CABUZU010000189.1 GCA_902496125.1 uncultured Lachnospiraceae bacterium | reverse complement strand
TCTTAGGAAGTCTTGCTTTAAATTTCTTACCATTTTCAAATTCTAATGAAAAAGAATGCAGTAATTGATGAGAAAGATGGTATTTTTTATAAACGAAGTCATTTTCCTTTTTATTCCCATATTTTCCATCTCCTACAATCGGATAATGTAAGAAAGCAAGCTGGGCACGAAGCTGATGCGATTTACCGGTGATAAGCTTCGCTTCTACTAAGGTATATCTTCCATTATTTCCAAGTGGATGATAACTTGTTTCAATTGCCACCGCACCCTTTAACGGTTTATTCATAATTTTTACTTGATTGGTCTTTTCATCTTTTAATAAATAAGCCGTATGATGGATATCTTCTTTCATTACGCCAAGCACCAATGCCAAATATTTTTTATCTACGGTTCTCTCCTTAAAAAGCTCATTTAAATACCTTGTACCACGATAAGTAATTCCTGCTGTTACAATTCCACTCGTATTATAATCAAGGCGATTGCATACGGAGGGTTTAAACATCTCTGTTCTCTTACCCTTTAATGCTAGATAGTCAAGAATCTGTTCATTTAAAGAATAATCCTCTGGCTTTGCCTTTTGTGTAAGAACTCCTGATGGTTTATTAACTAATAAAATATCTTCATCTTCATAGACAATTTCTAGATGAACTTCTTTTTGGGGTAAACTTTCTTCTTCCTTTTTGGAAAATTTTAAAAAGGTTTCATCCGAAAAGAAAATCTTTATCACATCACCAGCTACTAGATGTTCATTTCCTTTTGCTTTTTTATTATTTAATGTGATATTTTTTTTACGAAGCATTTTATAAAGAAAGCTTTTTGATGCTTCTGGAAAGATTTTCATTAGATATTTTTCTAATCTTTGAGACTCATCTGTACTTGATACGGTAAATTCTTTCATATCTAACGTCTTCCCTTCTTTTTATTTTCTTTTGTCTTTATTTTATTTTCTTTTGCCTTTATTTTCCTTGGTGGAATTAAATATTCTTTTCCAAATCCAATTAAATCCGTGCGTCCCGTCTTTACTAAAGCTTCTTTTACTAAATCGTAATTTTTAGGATTTGCATATTGAACTAGAGCTCGTTGCATTGCCTTTTCATGTGGATTTTTGGATACATAAACCTTTTGCAGCGTTCGTGGGTCTAATCCAGTATAATACATACAGGTTGAAATCGTTGAAGGTGTTGGATAAAAATCCTGTACCTGTTCTGGCATATAGCCCATATCGCGAATTGCCTCTGCAAGTACAACAGCATCTTCTAGCGTTGAACCTGGATGAGAAGAAATCAAATACGGTACAAGGTATTGTTTCTTTCCTAGTTTTTGGTTCATCTTCGCATAAGCGGCTGCAAATCTTTGATAGACCTCTCTTTTTGGTTTTCCCATCTTTTCTAATACATGGTCTACGACATGTTCCGGTGCTACCTTTAACTGACCACTAACATGATAAGAACAAAGTTCCTTTAAGAAAGTAGAATCCTTATCTGCCATTACATAGTCAAACCTTATTCCTGAGCGAATAAAGACCTTTTTCACTTTTGGAATCTTACGAAGCTTCCTTAGCAGTGCAATATAATCACTGTGGTCTGCTTTTAAATTCTTACAAGGAGTCGGGAACAGGCATTGTCTATTTTTACAAACACCCTTTTTTAATTGTTTCTCGCAGGCTGGCTGTCTAAAATCAGC
This sequence comes from uncultured Lachnospiraceae bacterium, assembly GCA_902496125.1. GTDB lineage: Bacteria > Bacillota > Clostridia > Lachnospirales > Lachnospiraceae > TWA4. The sequence goes on along the minus strand of CABUZU010000189.1, from coordinate 774 downwards.
AGTTGGTCCTCCTACATCGTGAATATATCCTTTAAAATCTGTATCCTTGGTCATTAATGTGGCTTCTTCTATCAACGATTCATGACTTCTTGACTGAATAATACGTCCTTGATGGAAGGTCAATGCACAGAAATTACAACCTCCATAACAACCTCTACAACTTGTCAAACTAAATTGAACCTCTTTAATTGCTGGAATTCCTCCAAGTGCTTCATAAGAAGGATGATATTTTCTTGTAAACTTCAACTTATAAATATCATCCATTTCCATCTGTGTTAATGGTCGTTGTGGTGGATTTTGTACAATTAATTGCTTATTCGGATAAGCCTCTACTAATGTCTTCCCAGTAAAATGATCGGTATTTTGATACTGGGTATAGAAGCTTTTCGCATATTCGGTTTTGCTTTTACAAATCGTTTCAAAATCTGGTAAATAAATCCCATCATAAATAAGGTCTGGATTCGAGGTTCGATAAACCGTTCCCTCTACATAGGTGATATCTTTTACATCAATTCCACTATCTAAGGCTTCTGCAATCGCCAATGTCGAAAGTTCTCCCATTCCATAGCAGAGTAAATCAGCAGAAGAATCCATTAGAATCGAACGGCGTACCTTATCAGACCAATAATCATAATGAGCCATACGACGAAGACTCGCTTCAATTCCACCAAGAATAATCGGAACATCCTTATAGACACGACGAATTAAATTACAGTAAACAACTACCGCATAGTCTGGTCTTTTGCCAATTTTTCCACCTGGTGAATAGGCATC
>CABUZU010000188.1 GCA_902496125.1 uncultured Lachnospiraceae bacterium | reverse complement strand
AGTTAAATTACCAGAATCATCATAAAACTGTAAGGTTTCACTTCCACTTATTACAATCTTTTTACTTAGTGAAGAATATGGATTAAAGATTTGTCCGTCTTGTTCTAAATCATATAATCCTTTATGTACGGAAACTTGATAATTTACGCTCTTTCCTGAATTGGTATCGGTTTTACGAGGTTCTGAATCGATTGCATCATTGATTCCATCAAAATCGCTATCTGCTAAGTAAGGATCTGTTCCTTTTTCTTTTTCTTGTAAATTGGTTAATCCATCCCCATCACTATCTTTATCTGCTGTATAAACAGATGGATTCGTTCCTAATACAAACACTTCATAACGGTCATCAAAACCATCTCCATCTGTGTCTGCTTCTTCGATGTTCGAACCAAAATCCCACATTTCATAGCCATCATCTAATCCATCTGCATCGCTATCTTTATCTGTTTGACGGTAATAATAAACAGTTTCATTCTTTCCTTCAGTTGTAGTAGCTACTGCTTCTAACGATACATATTCTGCGATTTCTTTTTCTTTCATTTCTGAAACAGCTACTGCACCCAAACTACTCTTTAACTCCGCTTTCATCTCACTAATGGCATCGTCTTTTTCTATTTTTTCCATTGTGATAATGTCTGAAAGTTTCTTACTTCCATCTTTATAAGTTGCACAGATTCGATACATTGCATAACTATCTACATCTGAAAAATCTAATTGCACTTCATCGGTTGTAATAGTTTGTTTCTTTATAAAATCTTCATCATCTAAACTAATATATAAATCAACCGAAGTAATATTTTCTTTATCCCATTTCAATTTCCAAGAGTCTGATTCTTTTTCATTTTCCTTTACACTTTCTGCTACTAATGATAAATCTCCATCATATACTGATTTTGGAAAATGATATAGCGTTTTTACAAAAGGTTCTGACCATAAACCTTGGGAATTTTTAATTTTTACATATACATCGTAAATTCCATCTGCTTTGGATAAATTTGTAATCGTAGAAATCAATCTGCCATTTGTTATACTTCCACTAAGAGCTGTATAATTCGAATCTGCTGGTTTACTACCATGAGCTACTACTGCATAGGAAACACTTCCACCTTGGAATACTTTTCCAGCTTCTTTAATGTTATATAAGTATGTTGCTTTCCGTTCGCCTTTGTACGACCGGCATAAATACAAGTAGAGGTATTACTATATAAATTCATATTTACATATTTCTCACCACTTAATACATAAACATCGTATAGTGCCGAATTACCATTCCAAGTATAAGAAGGGTCTATTGTTACTGGATAAACCGTCTTCTCACTATTTAAGTAAGCTTCATCGACCGTCATTGTTAGCACATATTTTCCTTCTTCTTCTGATACGGTTTCTAAATCATAGGTAATTGCTTCACTATAATTCTTCCCCGTCGCATCATTCATATAAGGGACTTGAATCCCACCTACTAGTTCTTGGTCCTCTTTGGTATAAAAACTGATGCCTTCTGCACCACCGTCTTTCTTCGCAATCAATCCCCCACCAAGTGTGAAAGAAAACTGCCAAACATTGGTATCTGGCTTCTCATTTAAAATAATATTCTCTTTTACACCCATGTCAAAAGGAACATACTCCAACTCAAGGGAATGATCCGTTGCTTCATATACGGCAGCAACCTTTTTTTCCTTTGTTTTACCATAGAGATCGGTTACCTTCCCCTTTTGAACTTCTACAGACTCAAAAGGGGTTGCCTCCTCTGCTACTTTCTTATCATTTTCAGAAGTAACAAACATCGGAGTTACCTCCAACGAATAATCCCCATTCTCCAATCGCAGAGGAGTTTCCTCGTCCATCTCCTCTGGGATATAATGTTTCATATCCCCTTGCTTATTTTCATAAGCATAACCATCAAGCTTCACACCTTCTGTACTTTTTGCCTGCTGAACAGCTACTAATGAAGCATCATAGTCCACTAATTGTCCATCTTCATTCTCAAAACGAACGTCATTGGAATAATAGACGACTTGCTTGTGTCCATCCGACAATTTCCAAGTCGTACTATTCTTAGTTCGTTCTTCTTTTATCTCTGTCTTAGTGACTGAGACTGGTTCCTCATAATCCTCTGCTTCTATTGCTACTTCGCTAGAAGCTAAGTCCTCCTCTTTCCCTGCTGCCTTCGCAACCGAGGACCAATCTGTGCAAGTTCCAATCATGCATACAGCTAGACTCATGGCTGTAATACGCTTGAATGTTCTTAACGTTGTCTTTTTCATGCATTTTCTCCTTTTAGTTCTTAATTAAGTATACGGCTATGCATTTTACATAGCCGTATTCCATTAATCTTCACTTTGTAATTCTTTTGGCATTTCTGGCTCATGAAATCTTCCATTACATGGTGCTGTTGCAAATACCACTGCCATAAAAACAAATACATTAGACATTGCCTTAATAATCTTATTTTTCATAATCTAATTT
>CABUZU010000187.1 GCA_902496125.1 uncultured Lachnospiraceae bacterium | reverse complement strand
CATATTGCATTGTTGTATCAATTTGAGAATGTCCTAAGATTTTTTGCACTTGTTCTATCGGCATTCCCTTATCAATTGCTCTCGTTGCCATTGTTCTTCTAAACTTATGTGGATGAATTCTATCTAATTCTAATCGTCTTCCTAATTGACGTAGTCGTATTTCAACTCCACTTATTTTAAGTCTATCATGTGGAGAATCTAAGGTCACAAACAAGGCTTCATTTTTATCTTCTCTACCTTCAATGTATTCTTTTAAATGTACCTTTGCCTTCGCATCAAAATATACCTTTCGTTCTTTATCACCTTTGCCATAAACAACACATTCTCTTCCTTCTAAATCAATATCATCTATATTTAGATTTACTAATTCTCCAACTCTAATTCCAGTAGAATAGAGTAAATCAATAATTGCTAAATCCCTTATCTGTGTACAATTATCTCGAAGCTTTTCAATTCCTTCATCTGTAATAACATTCTTTACAACAGTTTTTGTCTTAATCTTATGTATTCTCTTCATAGGACTTTTCAAAATATAGTCTTCTTCCTCAAGCCATGAGAAAAAGCTTGATATATTTCTACGAATGTGGTCAATTGTAACATTCGAACAATTATTTATCTTTTGATAATCTGCTAAATATGCTCGTATCTCTTCAGTTGTAATCTTTCTAACTTCTGTTTTTATTTGTGATAATAGATGTTCTACTGTAACCTTATAGTATTGTATTGTTCGTTCTGAGCATCCTTCTATTCTTTTAGCATCTAAAAACATTTTTAAAAACTCAATATTAGATATTTTTTTCTTATCTAATTCATTCTCCGAAAATACTTTTAGTACAACTTCCTGAAGTTTTTTCATTTGTGTAATTGAAAGATATTCTGACATCTCATTTAATACTAATACAATTCTTTCTTCCATGCTGGTATACTCCTTTCAACATACCAGCATCCTCCACCGACTTTACATCAACTAATTTTTACAGTAATTTACCTTCTTTAAAACTTTCAAATATATAAGAAGGATTTTCATAATACACGCTACTATTATAATCATCAATTTTAGGACTAATAAATGAATTATACACTGTTATCAACGCATCAATAACAGATATTTCTTTGTCCTGTGCTACTTGTTTAATCAATCTTTTATAAACTTTACCGATGTCCCAATGAGAAGGAATTGAATATCCACAATCACTTACATTATCAAAAGTTCCATTTTGAATATTAGATTCCTCAATGAAATCATCACTCACTTGGTCTATGTTATCGCAATGGTAAACATCTGCTAAATCATAAATCTTTTCTAGCCTTTTCTTCCCTAGTTGATTCACGACATACGAACGTGTATTTTTTGTTTTTCTTGCAATATAATCAATTAATCCACAAGTGAAGAAAAGGTCATTATCTTTTTTAGATTCTCGTCCTATACCTACCATCATTGCACCACCTTTTCAAATCCTCTATATTCTAAACATTTCAAAGCTTCTTTTGTACAAAATACAATTTGATGAGTTGGATATTTAAACTTCGCTAAGACCCAAAACTGTTCTCTTGTAATTACTCCATCAATATAATCTGAAATGAAGTTATAAATTTGGTCATCCGCCATAGCACCAATTACAATATCATAATTATGGCTCTTGCCACTTCTACATGCAATAATAAAATCTAGCCATTCCTCTGTCATTTCCTTAAATTCTTTGATATTTAAATTAGAATTCATTCTTATATCATAAATCGATACAACCTTTGTATCGTAACGTCTTGCCCATCTTTGTGCCTGTTCTTTTATTATCGTACAATAAAATCCTACACCAAAATCCTTCGTATTTCGTCCTTTACGAATTTTTGGATTTTTTACTGGCATATAGCTACCATGATATACTGTCATTTTTCCCATACACAATTCCTCAACCAAAATATTTCTGCATTAAACTATCGAATAACATCTGTGTTTCGTCTAGTGATTTCTGAACTGCAACTTTTGATTTGTTGACTTGGTGAATAAATTTTTCAAATTGATTTTGTTGCTCTATACTGGGTAAAGGAATCATAATTTTTCGAATTTCTGACAGATTTAATGTTTTTTGTGCAATCCCTTTAATTCTTTTCTCAATTTGATATTGCCCGTCAGGTGCAAGTAATGCACTATGTAAATAAAAGCTATTAATCAATTCATGTTTAGGTTTCAGATAAGCAATATGTCTTTGAAATAAAAATTTTCTTTTCTCTGTAACTACTGCTGGATGTCCATAAGAACCTACTGTGGAAAGAAGTATGTCTCCAATTTCAATCGGAGTTCTTTTTATAAGTTCATTATACGTTTCATTACTTATAAATTTTTCTGTATTATAAGTTATAGTATTATTTACTAAATTAGAAACAAATATAAATGGTATTCCTTCATATTGAAATTTTGGCGATTGATGAGTTCCATCTGTAATTACTGAACATAAATCACTAATTACAATCATATTTTTACAATCTCCAAACATCTCGATAAATCGGGCTTTAAT
>CABUZU010000186.1 GCA_902496125.1 uncultured Lachnospiraceae bacterium | reverse complement strand
AACTACTGGGCAGCCTTCTTCCTTAACCTGTTTTACATTTAAAAATGCATTCTTTCTTTGATCAGCAAATTCTTCAAACACCTCTGGTAAATCTTTAATTAGTTCCATGTTAAATCCTCCTAATATAGTTTTAAATTCTCTCATACGCAATAATTGCAGCACCAATAGCACCTGCATATTGTGATAATTCATGAGTAATAATTTCACATTTTAAATAGCTTTCTAAGGTTTCTTTAAAAATTGTAAATCCTGCAAGTCCACCTGTAAAGAAGATATCACCTTTTGCACTGTCTAGCTTTTGTGAAAAAATAGAAATTCTTCGACTAATTGATTGAATAACACCCAAGACAATATCGCCAGGTTTCTTTCCCTGTGCTAATAAACTTACAATTTCACTTTCCGCAAAAACAGCACACATACTGCTAATCTCAACCGGTGTACAACCAATGGTAAAAGTATCTAATACTTCTAGTGGTTGTTCTACCTTTTGCATCATCATTTCAATAAATCTTCCCGTACCAGCAGCACATTTATCATTCATTAGAAAATCTTCTACTTGATGGTCACTATTTAGAGCAATTACCTTTGAATCTTGTCCACCTACATCAATTACTTTAGTTGTATTAGGATGTAAATAAGAAGCTCCCTTTGCATGACAAGTGATTTCTGTAATCTTTTTATCGGCTTCGTTTAACAGATTTCTACCATAGCCAGTCGTAACAACGTAAGCAATATCATCATTTGCAAAACTATCATAAATCTTTTTGATTGATTTTTGTGGATTTGCACTTGTAGGAATCAGTTTTTTATCTACAATTTCATTTCCATCAAATAATACAGCCTTCGTTGTTGTAGAACCTGAATCAATTCCCAAACTTAACACGTTTTCTCTCACTTTCTGTTATAATTTCTAGTTTTAGTATATACTTTATTATTACTTTCGTCCAATAGATAATTATTGTAAATATGCATTATTATAGATTTTTTCTATTAATCACTTCTTTCATATCCATAACATATACTATACTACCATCTTTGATGAAAGGAAACCCTTATGAACTTTAACAGTTTAGAAGATTATTTTGTTGTAAGTGTGACAGTTGCTTGTTTTATTGTAGGATACTTAATTAAACACACCAGTATTTTCAAAAGAATCCCCAATTCTGACATTCCGGCGATTGTTGCTGTTGTAGGAGCAATCCTTAACATATTTATTAGTGGTTTTTCATTAGAACATTTTATTTTCGGTGCCCTAATGGGGCTAGCCTCTACAGGAATGCACCAAGCGTTTAAACAATATATAGAAGGAGACAGTATATGAAAATAAAAAAATATTATTTAACGAAGAATGATTGTTATAAAAAGGGTAGAAAAAGAAAGAAAACTCTAGGAATTTTACGCCATGATACCGGAGCTGGTAACAAATATTTAAAACGATATATCGATGACAGTAAAAATTTAGGAAAAAACAAATATAAAAATCACTGGAATATGCCGGGCGTAAAAAAATGTGTTCACTTTATGATTGGATTAGATAAGAATGGAGAAATTGCAATTTATCAAACCTTGCCTCTTAATTATGTATGCTGGGGATGTGGTTCTGGCAAAAAAGGTAGCTACAATCAATCACACATCCAATATGAAATTTTGGATGATGGATATAAAGACAAAGAGTACTTTAGGAAAGCAATGAAAGCAGCCGATTGGCTTGATGCATATCTTTGCAAAAAATATCATCTATCGGTAAATTCCATTACCTGCCATTACGATGCTTATAAAAAGGGTTATGCGACCAATCACAATGATATCATTAAATGGCTAAAAACTTTTGGTAAGAATATGAATTGGGTTCGTTTATCCGTCAAAAAAGAACTGAATAAAAAATCATAAAAAAATACCCCAGATTTTTTCAATCTGGGGTAAATCATTAATTTTTAAAGCTATGAATAGGTGCTGGAATTCGGCCGCCACGATTAACAAATTCACTGCAATCAAATGGATTTACAGGCTGTACTGGACCGGAACCTAAAAGTCCGCCAAATTCTACAACATCTCCTACCTTGCAACCAATTGCTGGAATTACACGAACGGCTGTTGTCTTTTGGTTAATCATACCAATTGCAGCTTCATCAGCAATAATACCAGAAATTGTTGCAGCTGAAGTATCGCCTGGAATGGCAATCATATCTAAACCTACAGAACAAACGCAAGTCATTGCTTCTAATTTTTCTAAGGTCAATGCACCTTTATTAACGGCATCAATCATACCTTGGTCTTCGCTAACTGGAATAAATGCACCACTTAGTCCACCAACATAAGAACTTGCCATAACGCCACCTTTTTTTACTTGGTCATTTAAAAGTGCTAATGCAGCAGTTGTTCCTGGTGCACCTACGGATTCTAAGCCCATTTCTTCTAAAATCTCAGCTACGGAATCTCCCACAGCTGGAGTTGGTGCTAAAGATAAATCTACGATGCCAAATGGAATACCAAGTCTTTGAGAAGCTTCTTTTGCTACTAATTGACCTACACGAGTTACCTTAAATGCGGTCTTTTTAACGGTTT
>CABUZU010000185.1 GCA_902496125.1 uncultured Lachnospiraceae bacterium | reverse complement strand
GGAGTTTTTATTGCTTTCAGAGAGCTTCGATGGAAGGAGAACCCCGTGGCATTACAAGTCTTGGAATGTATGTAGAAAATGGATGGGGCACCGAGAAGGATGAGGCACAGGCTTTTTGGATTTATCAGCAGGCAGCAGAATATGGCTATGTGCCAGCCTTTTATCAATTAGGGTGTTGCTATCAATTAGGAAAGGGAATAGATGTAGACCTTAGTATGGCATTTATGTTTTTTATGAAGGCTGCTAGGTTTAGTTATCCCCTTGCCCTACTTAGTGTTTCTAGATTCTTTGAAGAGGGAATTGTTGTAGATAGAAATGAAGAGCAAGCGTTTCGTTGTGTCGAACAGGCTGCAATTCAAGACTATGCACCGGCACAAGTTCGCCTAGGTAATCTGTATGAAGAAGGCAAAGGCGTTGTACAAAACCTGCCCGTTGCTTTTAATTGGTATAAACGTGCAGCAGAAGAAGGAGATGCAAATGGTCAGTTTCACTATGCAAGATGCTTAGAAGATGGAATTGGCACTTCTTATAATCCTTGGGAAGCCGTTTACTGGTATGAAAGAGCAATGGAGAATGACCATGCAGAGGCAATCTGCCATCTTGGGCTTTGCTATCAAATTGGGCGAGGTGTCGATGTAGACCTCACTCGTGCCGTAGTACTATTTCGTAAATCTATCATTGCAGGTTCGAAAAAAGGCATGGAAAGGTTAGCTTATTGCTATGAATACGGATTAGGAGTTGAGAAGAATAAAGAGTTAGCAAAAACACTGTATGAAAAAGCTTCTAGAAAAAAATAGAAAATTTTTTGAAAAATAGTTTGACAATTCTAACAATTAGGAGTATAATAAAGCACAGAAAACAGATAGAGAAATTAGTGAATCTTCAGGGCGGGGTGCAAGTCCCCACCGGTGGTAATAGCCCACGAGCATAGCAATATGCCGATTCGGTGTAATTCCGAAGCCGACAGTACAGTCTGGATGAAAGAAGATGCATAGATAGTTTAAATATTATTGATTTTGCTATAGTTGCACCGTTTCTGAAGAGAAACGGTGCTTTTTTTGTATGTTTGCGGATTGTGGGAACACGTAGTACGAAACAATCCGAAAGTATCAAAATTATCATTATCATAAAAGCATAAATCTGATAAATTAAGAGGGTGACAAAATGCAAAATAATTGGAGTAGAGAAGACGAAGATTATATGAGACATGCCCTATCTCTTGCAAAGAATGGAATAGGACATGTAAATCCAAATCCGATGGTAGGAGCAATTTTAGTAAAAAATGGTGAAATCATTGGTCGTGGCTATCATGCACGATATGGTGAGGGACATGCAGAGGTAAATGCATTTAAAGATGCAAAAGGTGATGTAACAGGAGCGACGCTTTATGTAACGCTAGAACCGTGTTCACACTATGGAAAAACACCACCTTGTGCGAAACTAATTATAGAAAAGAAAGTTTCGAGAGTTGTAGTAGCAATGATGGATCCGAATGAATTAGTAGCAGGACGAGGAATTGAGATGATACGTGCTGCTGGTATCAAGGTAGAGGTCGGATTACTAGAAGAAGAGGCTAGAAAATTAAATGAGGTTTTTCTTAAATATATTGTAAAAAAAGAGCCTTTTGTTGTTTTAAAAACAGCAATGAGTTTAGATGGTAAGATTGCAACTGCAACTGGACAGTCTCAGTGGATTTCTTGTGAGGAATCAAGAATGCAAGTACATAGGCTTAGGAATCAATATATGGGAATTTTAGTGGGAATTGGAACGGTGCTTGCTGACAATCCTTCTCTTACTTGTAGAATCGAGGGAGGAAGAAATCCAATTCGTATTGTTTGCGATAGTCATCTTAGAATTCCAATGGATTGTAAGCTATTAAATGATAAAGCGGCACAGACAATTATTGCAACGACGGTTAAACCTAGCAAAGAGCTTTGCAAAAAAGCACAGGTATTGGTCTTTGAGCCAGATAAAAATGGTAAGGTTCCGATTCCACAGCTTATGAAAAAGCTTGGAGAGCTTGGAATTGATAGTATTTTAGTAGAAGGAGGCTCTACTCTTGCTTATAGTTTTTTAGAAGCTGGTTGTGTGGATAAGGTACTTGCTTACATTGCACCAAAATTAATTGGGGGAGTTGATGCAAAGACTCCAATTGGTGGAGAAGGAGTACAGGAACTTGACAAGGCTTGGCAGTTAGAAGATTGTAGTGTGACTAGAGTAGGGTCTGATTTCTTAATTAGCGGATGCATAAAAAAGGTAAAGGAGAAATAGATGTTTACAGGGATTATTGAAGAAGTAGGAACTCTGGATTCTGCCAAACATGGTACAAATTCTTCCGTTCTTACCATTCATGCAACTAAGGTGTTGGAAGGAACCAATATTGGAGACAGTATTGCGGTAAATGGTGTCTGCTTAACGGTAACGGGGATGAATGGAAATACCTTTGATGCAGATGTCATGGCAGAAACCCTTAGAAGAACGAATTTAGGAGACTTAACACCGGGAAGTCCATTAAATCTTGAAAGGGCATTAGCACTAAATTCAAGACTTGGAGGGCACATCGTAAGTGGTCATATTGATG
>CABUZU010000184.1 GCA_902496125.1 uncultured Lachnospiraceae bacterium | reverse complement strand
TTCTTCTTGCTTTACAGAATCTGTAGTTGCTACTAAATTGCCATTGGCATCATAAGTATAAGTAACTGCTGAAGTATTCGTACTCGAAGAACCACTTGTTTCTGTTACATTACTCGTTAGCATTTGGTCTAAACCGTTGTAAGTATAAGAAGTTTCTTCTTTCTTTAATTGCTTACTTTCTTTTTGATTGAATAACGTCTTTGTCATCTTTAAACGATTTCCAACGGAATCATAGGTATAATTCATCGTTGTTTGTACATCCTTTTGATCTACTAAGACGCTCTTTACTAATTGACCATCTTCGTCATAAGTATAATCTTTTACCTCACGAATTGGATTTTTTTGACCGATCCAATTTAAAGTGGACTCTTCATGTGTAATATGAGAGGCTTTATCATACTGGTAGCTATGTTCTTCCTCATTCTTTGTCGATTTACAGTGCCTGTTGTTATAAAATTTATTTCAGCTATTTTTTATGATTATTTTATTAATCTGAATTTCTGTTTAGAACACCTGTCATCGTAGATTCTCAAAGATTATTTTACAGTCACTACCTTTACCTTACTCCAATCAGAACGTTCTTTTCCTTTATATGTGCGAATGCGTACATAATATTTTTTACCTGATTTTAAGTTACTAATCGTTGTTTTAGTGGTAGTTGCTTTTGTAATTTTAACTGATTTTACATTTTTCTTAAATTTACTATCTGTTGAAATTTGAATTTGATAACCTTTTATGTAATCGGTCTTTTTCCAAGTTAATTTCATAGATTTTTTACTTGAATTAAGAGACTTGATTTTTGTTGGTCTTAATATAGAAGGTTCTACAATCCCATCTTTACAATGAATAGCAGCTTTGTAAATCACATCACTGGACTCCACATTAGACCAAATGTCAACCTTTTTCCATTGTGATTTAGTTCCTTTATAATCTATATCGGTTAATTTCGAACAACCATCAAAGGCATCTTCTGCAATGCTAGTTACCTTTTTAGGAATACTAACCTTTGTTAAATTCTTACACTCTGCAAATACTACTGTATTTATATTTGTTATCTTTTCTGGAATAGTAATACTTTTTAAATTTGTGCAATATGCAAATGTCATGGCATTAAGTTCTGTTATATTTTTAGGAAGTTTAATTTCCTCTAAGCTATTACAACACATAAATGCCATATCACCAATGCTAGTTACTTTCTCAGGAATTTTAATATTTTTTAAATTTTTGCATTTAAAAAATGTACCTGACTCAATTGTCGTCATTTTCTTTGAAAGTGTAACGTTTTTTAATTTGCTACAATTTTCAAAACCACCTACTTCAATCTTCGTTACGCTATTTGGAACTGTAACACTAGTCAACTTTTTACAATTCTTAAATGCACTTTCTGCAAGATAAGTCGTTCCTCTTTTTATTTTATAATTTCCTTTAACTTTCTTTTTGTTTGCCTCAACCAAACAGTCTTTTAAATATAAAGCATTATTTTTCCAATTCTTACTATTCTTATAATAAGCAGTATCTTTGAATATCTCTGTACCAATATACTTAACATTATGAGAAATATGAATCTTCGCTAAATTTTTACACCCATAAAATGCTCTATAATCAATTCCTTTTACACTTTTGGGAATTGTAACTTCTTTTAAATTAATACAATTAGCAAATGCATTATCAGCAATACAAGTTGTACCCGCTTTTACTTTATAACTACCTTTTACTTTGCTTGGTTTTACTTCAATAAGAGCATTGGATACATACAAGCTTCCATCCTTCCAGTTCTTAGGATTCTTATATAAAGCAGTATCTTTAAATACTCCTGCTCGAATACAAATAATCGTATTAGGAAGTGTAACCTTTGTAATATTTTCATGTCCATAAAATGTCTGCTCTGAGATACCAACAACCGTAAATCCCTCTATCTTCGATGGAATCTTAACTTCTTTACTATTTCCTTTATATCCTGTAATTAAAACTGTTTTTTCTGATGCTGGATAATAATCAAAATCATCCAAATTACTCGCATGGGCAGTAAGCTTGAAACCACTAAGAATGCCTAGTAACATAAGAATTGATATTAAGATGCCTAAAATCTTTTTCATCTACATGTCCTCCAATCGTTTTTGTCTACTCATCCTCATCTTCTATAAAATAGGACAAATTACCACGTCTGAAATTCAGGTGTGGGTGAATGTCCATTTACTCAATAACAGCATTCAATTTATAAAGAGTCTCAAAATTATATTCTTTTGCGATTTTTAATGCAGTTAACCCTTGCTCGTTTTTATAATCTAAGTTTGCACGATTATAAAATAAATCATAAGCACATCCTCTATTAGATTCTACCGCAATCATAAATAAGCTATAATCTTGATTTTCTTTCCAGTTTTTTATAACGGTATTTTGATTCTCTTTATTAATTAATGCTTTCACACGAGCATCATCATAATTTTTACTCCAAATGACCTCCCCTAATGCTCTAGTAGTAACAGGAAAATCTTTCTTTAGATAAATATTCATAAGCTCTGTATTATCTGCTACTGCCTTTTCCATTAAGTCTTGTTTCTGACTTTCATCCAAATAGCTTTCAATTTGCAAATC
>CABUZU010000183.1 GCA_902496125.1 uncultured Lachnospiraceae bacterium | reverse complement strand
GTTTTTATCTAATAAATCTTCACTGCAATCACAGTCAATCTCAACGCCCATTCCACGTCTGTTTGGTTCAATTAATAAATGAACTTCGGCATAATGACGTAGGGGTTCATAATGACCAACGCCCTCTACTAAATCTTCAATTGTCTCTTTATAAACAATACTGCCTTCACCAAATTCTACTAAAATGCCAAAACGTTTTAATATCAGATTTTTTAAAATTTCAATCTGAACTTCACCCATTAACTGAACCTGAATTTCTTGCAGCTGTTCATTCCATACAATATGTAATAAAGGGTCTTCTTCTTCTAATTCACGAAGTTTTGGTAAAAACGTGGCAGGTGCACAGTCGCTTGGTAAAAGCACTTGATAATTTAAAACAGGTTCTAAAATTGGTTGTGTATAATCATTCTCTCTTCCTAGACCTTGCCCTACATAAGTCTCATTTAATCCCGTTATCGCACAAATCGTTCCTGGCAGGGCTTCGCTTATCGTTTCGTATTTATCTCCTGAATAAATTCGAATCTGATTGACTTTCTCATTGCCCACTACTTCTCTTGCCTTTAAGCTTCCACCTAAGACTTTTAAATAAGTTAGGCGATTTCCGCTATCATCTCTTGAAATTTTAAAAACTCTAGCAGAAAATTTTTGTGAATAATCATCTTCTAGTATATATTCTTCTAATTTTTCTAAAAACAAATCAATTCCTTGCATTTTTAGTGCGGAACCAAAAAAGCAAGGATAAATTTTACGAGCTTTAATTAGACGTTTAATTTCTGATTTTTGAATTTTTTCTTTTTCTAAAAAAATATCTAATAATTTTTCTTCAGTTACTGCTACATTTTCATAAAACTCTGGACAGTCATCATCGGTAAAATCAATACAATAGCTATCTAGCTTTGTCTGAAGCTCTTTTAGTAGCTTCTCTTTATCAGTTCCTAATTGGTCCATCTTATTAATAAAAATAAAGGTTGGAACCGAGTAGCTTTTTAACAATCGCCAAAGGGTCTTCGTATGAGCTTCAACTCCATCTGCCCCACTAATGACTAAAATCGCATAATCTAAAACAGATAGTGTACGCTCCATTTCTGTACTAAAATCTACATGACCCGGTGTATCTAACAGGGTGATTTGTGTATTTTTTACTGTCAGTACAGCTTGCTTTGAAAATATGGTAATTCCTCTTTCTTTTTCAAGCTCAGAAGTATCTAAAAACGTATCCTTATGGTCTACTCGCCCCATACTCCTAATACTGCCACTTAAATATAATAAGCCTTCCGACAACGTAGTCTTACCAGCATCTACATTCGCAAGGATTCCTATTGTAATTCTTCTCATTAATTCTAATCTCTCTTATTGAAATAATTTTTTTGTTAAATTCTTAAAAAATCCTTGCTTTTGTGGAGTGCCATCCACCTCTACCGGTGCTTCCTTTTTAAGATTTGCTGTCTTACAGATTTCTTCGTAGACTTCTCCTACATGCTTACCAATTACGATTTGAAATTGTTCATCGGTCTTTACAACCGTTACAATTCCTTCTGTTTCTTTTAATTTTGTAATATCTACTTTACTTTCATCCTTTAATTTAAAACGAAGTCTTGTGACACAATATGTTAATTTATCAATATTTGCTTTACCACCTACATCTTCAAGAATTAAACTTGCAAGTTTCTGGTATTCATTTGCCAAATTAATCGCTTCCTTCCATTGATAGTTTTGCAATATTGTACCACTCAAACTAAGATTTCGCAACTGACTTTACTTTTTCCACCCTAATTTCTTAAGCTCTATTAGAAATGTTTGGTCTTTTATATGCTTTTCATAAGGATAGTTTCGTGTACTTTCTTGGATTCCATTTAGATAAACAACATTCTCCCAAGTTGCTCCATATTCTAGCAATAATTTTACAATTTCAATATTTCCTGTATATCTGATTGCATAAGAGAGCATATTCTCACAAAATGTATTTTTTTTTGAAATCACCAATTCTACTCGGTTGGGATTGGCTCCATATCTTAATAACAATTCTACAAGAGCCTTATCTTTCTTATTCCAAATCGCATCACTTAAAGCCGAATATTGATTTTTTCCTAATTCATTTTGTTTCGTACGATAACTATCAGGGTCTGCTCCACATTTTAACAGTAATTCTATGATTGCAATATTCCAATCCTTACAAACGGCATAAGATAGAATACTAAAACAGTCCTTACCCATCGTGACTTTCTTTAATAACACTTCTGGATGAGAATCTAAGAGCCTCTTTACATAACTAACGTTATTTTCCTTCGCACTAGCAAGCAATTGTTCCATAACATTTACGTTCTTTATTTTTTGAATATCAACCAACTTACTCCAACCTAATTGATTTAATTCTTTTACAAATTCCATATCTGCAATGTATTCTTCAAAGAACTGTTCTTTGATTTCGCTATCTACTCCAGCGATATCTTTATAAAATTTATTATGTTCGATAAAAATCTTTATCATTTCAATGTTTTTAAAAAAAATGGCATAGCTAAAGGAAGAATACTTCCTATTTCCAATTTCATTTTGACTTCTATTTGGGTCTGCTCCATATTCTAATAAAATATGTGC
>CABUZU010000182.1 GCA_902496125.1 uncultured Lachnospiraceae bacterium | reverse complement strand
GAGCTACAGCTGGGGCGTGTACTTTAGTAATGGCAACTTAGGCGGCAGCGGCAAGTACGGCAGTAACATGGTGAGGGCGGTTGCAGCATTTCAGCCTTCGCCGAGCCTGTTGACAGGCGAGGCAAAAAGTAACGATTGTCTGCATAGTGACGAAGCTCTTATAAACATGTTACGTGAACGTGGTTATAAAGGCGAATTGACTAAGACCTTGACTATTTAATATTATCGCCACCCATATTTGATATGGTATGGGTGGCAAAATATTCTTTAACAGCATGGAAACATTTGAAAAGATTATAGAACAATACACACAAAGCGAAGTGTGTATGGGAGAATTGTTAGCTAATATTTCGGCAGATGGTATGTCTATTGAAGACGCTTTTGAATTGTATATAAAAGCTATGAATTATGCTGAAAAAGATGAATTTTATCAATTAGCTGACAGAGAAGTGAAATTATTAACAGCTAAGAATGAAGATGACAAACAGCCATTAAAACAACTGTTAGATTCGCTAAGCATATCTTGATATAATTGAATATGAATAAATACTATTTTGTAAATATAGGTGCGGAGGTAATATGGCATCCTGTAAATAGTGACGAGAAGAAAGTTATGCAAGTGTGCACCTCTGCTCCTCATCCGGTTGAAAATGACACATTAGTTTCTCTAATTTTTTCTGATAAAAAGGGGAACGTAAAAGTAAAGGCCGTCGAATTAACTCCAAAATTGACTGACTTCAATCAAGGGTACTGGTGTGCACTTCAAGATGCAGTAAGTAATGGTGCCTCTGATACGGTTATTCAGGAAATGCTACGCAGTGCCGGATTTACATACTGGGAATGTTACTGGCATATACAAAATTCTGATTTTCAGTCAGAAAAAATATGGTCGATTATTCGTGGAATGTTTTGCCAAAATCCAGATTATATTGATTGGAATGGTGCTGATTATCCAATAAAAACGGTAGTAATCTTTGAAAATACTCCTGATGAAGAAAAGGTGACTGTATCTATCGAGCGATTAGCGCGACAATTATTAGATGATATGGGTAATTGGAGTACACGAGAAGCAGAATCTGTAGATGAACAGATTTATTTCTATCTGGATGAAGAGACCTTTAACATGCCTGATGAAGATATTGTAGAATACTTGAAAAAACAATGAAATTACTTTATATAGATTTATTTTGTGGTGCCGGTGGAACCAGCACAGGGGTAGAAAAAGCCCGTTTAGAGAACGAACAATGCGCTAAGGTAATAGCATGTGTAAATCATGATAAAAATGCGATTGCAAGTCATGCTGCTAATCATCCGGACGCTCTTCATTTTACAGAAGATATTCGTACACTAAATTTATCTCCTTTAGTTTCCCACCTACAAAAATGCAGAGCTGAATATCCTGAAGCATTGATAGTTTTATGGGCTTCGTTGGAATGTACTAACTTCTCGAAGGCTAAAGGTGGTCAACCACGAGATGCAGATAGTAGAACACTTGCAGAGCACTTGTTTCGGTATATTGAGGCTATTAACCCAGACTATATTCAAATTGAGAATGTAGAAGAGTTTATGTCATGGGGAGATTTGGATGAGTACGGTAAACCTATTAGTCGTGATAAAGGTAAATCTTATTTGAGATGGCTGGATAACGTAAGGTCTTATGGCTACAAATTTGAGCATAAAATATTAAATTCAGCAGACTATGGAGCTTACACTTCTAGGAAGAGATTTTTCGGAATATTTGCGAAAGGGAGTTTACCTATTGTTTTTCCGGAGCAAACCCATTCTAAAAAGCCAGACCAAAAATTAAAGAACTGGAAGGCAGTACGAGATGTGTTAGACTTTGATGATGAAGGAAAAAGTATTTTTGGTCGCAAAACACCTTTAGTAGATTCTTCTTTATTAAGAATTTATGCAGGACTTATTAAGTTTGTAGCAGGTGGAAAAGATGCCTTCATGGTTAAGTATAACTCAATGAGTAAAGCTGGAAAGTACAATGCTCCGGGAGTTGATGATCCATGTCCAGTAATATCTACTCAAAATCGACTTGGGGTTGCTTGCATAAATCGTTTAAATATCCTAACCGGAAAAGCATTTATTTCTGTTCATTATGGAAATGGATTTTGTAAATCTGTAGATGAACCAGCACCAACCGTAACAACAAAAGACCGATTTTCATTAATTTCTTCTGTATTTATTGACCAACAATACGGGAACAGTAAGCCTTCTTCGCTGGATAAACCACTAGGCTGTATCACTGTTAATCCCAAATATAGTCTTGTAAGCTGTAAACCTTGGATTTTAGATACAAATTTTAAAAATGTCGGCACAAGTATAAATCAACCGGCACCAGTAATTACTGCAAACCGTAAATGGCATTACTTGATGAACCCTCAATTCAATTCTGCTGGCGGATCAGTAGATAAACCTTGTTTTACGTTAATTGCTAGAATGGATAAGATGCCACCATATTTAATTGAAGCATCTAGAGAGGGAGATCTACCTAGCTTTATTAAGATGTTTTCAGGAGGACTGGTATATGAGATATACGACACAGATACCGATGTAATGAAAAAAATAAAGGAATTCATGGCCATGTACGGAATT
>CABUZU010000181.1 GCA_902496125.1 uncultured Lachnospiraceae bacterium | reverse complement strand
TTTATAAAGGAGAGTGAGAGGATGTATGCTGCACAGTTTAAGAAGGTTACGAAAAACTATCTTTCTTTTTCTATTGATAACTTAGATTTAAAGATTCCTGCTGGTTGTATCACTGGTTTGGTTGGTAAGAATGGTGCTGGTAAAAGCACGTTGATTAAATTGTTGCTGTCGATTATTTCACCAGATAGTGGAACGATTGAAATTCTAGGAGATGAGGTGACTTCTACTCCGTTACATAATGAAGAAATCGGGGTTGTACTAGATTCTAGCAGTTTTTCAGGATACTTAAATGCTAAGCAAATCGACAACATTATGGATTCGATTTATAAGACCTGGGACTCTACTCGCTTTTTTAAATATTTAGAGTGTTTTCAAATCGATGTTACAAAAAAAGTCAAAGACTATTCAAAAGGAATGACAATGAAGCTTCAGATTGCAGTAGCACTTTCTCATGATACGAAGCTATTAATTTTAGATGAAGCAACGAGTGGATTAGACCCGGTAATTCGTGAACAGATTTTAGATATTTTGTTAGATTTTATTCAATCAGAAGAACACAGTGTGTTAATTTCTTCTCATATTCTTAGTGATTTAGAAAAGGTCTGTGATTATATCGCCTTTTTACATGATGGAAAGCTATTATTTATGGAAGAAAAAGATATGCTAATGGAAGAATATGGCATTTTAAAATGCACCAAAGAGCAACTTCTTTTATTAGATAAACGTGATATTTTAGGAACGAGAAATAATGCTTTTATGGCAGAAGCACTAATTAAAAAATCATTACAAGATAGCCTTCCTTTTAAAGCGGTAGTAGATTCTGCTAATATTGAAGAGATTATGATTTTTCTAGAAAGTGGGGTAAATCTATGATTGGATTAATAAAAAAAGATTTTTATATGTACCTAGCGAGTGGACAATTAAAATATTTTTCTTTGTTTGTTATTCTTTATGCGGTACTTGGAATTATGACAGGTAACATTAGCTTTTTAACGTCTGCAATTGTAGCGTTTACAGCAATCATTCCAATTAATAATATTTCCTTAGATCAAGGCTGTCATTGGGATCGCTTTGCAGTAACGATGCCGATTCGAAGAAGGGATATCGTGATTAGTAAATATGTTGCTTCAATCGCTTTAGTAATTGTCGGCGAAGTAATCTGTATCATTTGTTCGTTATTTACCAAAACTTCTCTTAAGGATAATGTTTTGAATATAATTACCGTGCTTGCAGTTTTTCTTATTTGGCTGTCTATTTCTTATCCTATTATATTTAAAGTAGGAATTGAAAGAGGAAAGATCATTATTATTGGAATGATTGTAATACCAGTTATCATCGGGGTTTTAATTGGAGAGAAAGTTTCAGATTTTTTAGCTAGAAATAATGGATTAGTACAGTTTTTTGAAAGGTATGGATATCTTATTTTATTTATAATAGGAATTGTATGTTATTTCGTTTCTGTTCTTATTTCTATTAAAATTTTTGAAGGTAAGGATTTGTAATATGATGTTGAGAACAAGAAAAGAAATAGTAGAATTTGGATTGACATTTCCCAAGACCTATGAGGAACGTCCATTTAAAGATCAAAATTGGCAGTTAATACGTGTACAAAATACGAAGAAAGCGTTTTTATGGATATATGAAAAGGATGGATTTATCAACTTAAATGTAAAAGCATCGCCACAGTGGAGAGATTTTTGGAGAGGGGCATATCAGTCGGTGATACCAGGATATCATCAAAATAAAGAGCATTGGAATACGATTATTTTAGATGGAACGATACCAGAAAATGATATTGAAGAAATGATTGCAGAAAGTTACAATTTGGTAACCGATAGTCCGACGAAAAGAATTTACGAAGCAGTAAAGCAAATTCCCAAAGGACATGTGGCTACGTATAGTCAAATTGCTAAAATGGCTGGTAATGCAAAAATGTCTAGAGCAGTTGGAAATGCACTTCATAAAAATCCAGACCCAGAGCATATTCCATGCTTTCGTGTTGTTAATGCAAAAGGTGAATTGTCAGGTTCCTTTGCATTTGGTGGAGCAAAGGTACAAGAAGAGCTTCTAAAAGCAGATGGAGTGGAAGTGGTAAATGGAAGAGTAGATTTGGATAAGTATCAAATGGATATGGGGGAATAGGTGATGAGAAACTAGATTGCAAGGAATTTGCAGTCTAGTTTTTTATTCAAATCGATTAAGTTATAAATATTGCTTTTTTTATTTTCTTAACAATGATATAATAATAAAAATAGAAATGTACATTAGGTGATTTTATGTTAGAAGAAATTATAAAGAAAAAAATACCTAGGAGAATAGAGTGATTGTGGAACTAGTAGAAAGGAAGAGAGTATGAAAAAATTAAATATTCAATTACTAATACTGAATTTGACGAAACATTTGGGTTTACAGATTCAGAGGTAAAAGAAATGCTTCATTATTATGAAATGGATGATAAATACGATGAAGTAAAGGAATGGTATGATGGATATCATTTTGGAGATTCAGAGGTATATTGTCCGTGGGATGTAGTGAACTATTGCAGTGATCATTTGAATAATCGAAATGCCAAGCCTAAAAATTATTGGATGAATACAAGTGGAAATAGCATTATCAATCATTTTATTGATAG
>CABUZU010000180.1 GCA_902496125.1 uncultured Lachnospiraceae bacterium | reverse complement strand
TTTTGGTATCCTTATATGCATTAAAAATATATTCTGCCGCATAATTATTTTTAATCACTTTATCCTCTACAATACCCATGCCTGTTTCTTCTACTGCCATTTTCGCAAGGGCGATTCTTTGTTTATTTGCTGCACAGGCTGCTGCAAAAAAGATTTTATCAACTTGTTCTTGAGTAAAGGCTGCAAACTCTCTCTGAGCTGCTTTTACTTCTTCCATTTTTACTAATAATGCTTCGACACTGTCAACAATTGGGGGAATGTTTTCTTTTGCCATAGTGTTTCTCCTTACATTTTCTATTTTTTTTGGGGGTAGCTGTTTTGCAAATCAACTTTGTTAAAACTTTAACATTTTGTGCATAACCTGTCAATATGTTTTTTGAATTTTTATCAAATTTGTAGGATTATTACAAAAAGAGAGCAAATTATTGATATTTGCTCTCTCAACATGGCTTATAATTTTTCAGGTTTCTCTAAAACCATTTGCTATTTACATTTCAAATGTAGCACATTCGGTCTGCATAGCCTGCTTTGCATTACTTCCTGCAATACCTACTTTGGTTGCTTTACAAACATGGTTGTCATTGTACATACATTTGTGTGCATCACAGCTAATGGTCATATATTCATTTGGAGTTTCACTCGCATTTTTATAAGAATCGTGACATTTTTCACAAAAGCTTGCACAACAAGTACCATCTTTGTTTACTGCATTCTTTCCATCTACATCAATGGAATTTTTACAGCAATAATTATTACGGTGATAAGCACAAGTTGAAACACTACATACTAATTTAGTCATCTCAAATTCCTCCTTACAACAATTCATGTTTCCTTTATAGTATGGCTAGATTTTTTTTAATTATTCAAAATTTTTATTTTCTTTTTTTTAAACTTATGTTAAAATGGATAAAACAAGTCAACTTAAAGAAGAAAGGAAATTTTTTGTTATGATTTCAATTTTTGAACATTTAGAAAACCAACACGTAGATGCTGGCTTAATCGCTGATGTAAAGGCATTTCGTGAAAAATATGATGTCGATGAAGCGGTACAAGGTCGTATTTTAGAACCTAGTATGCTTTTTTATGGTAAAGATATTTTAGAGATGTCCATTGCTGCCTTATTACAGGGAGAGAATTTACTCCTTTCTGGTGCGAAAGCTACTGGTAAGAATGTACTTTGTGAAACCCTTGCGTACCTATTTAACCGCCCTTCTTACAACATCTCCTTCCATGTCAATACCGACAGTGCTGCATTAATTGGAACCGATACATTTAAAGATAATGAAGTTCAACTTCGTAAAGGTCCTGTTTATCAATGTGCTGAATATGGTGGATTCGGTGTCTTTGACGAAATCAATATGGCTAAAAATGATGCGGTATCCGTCCTTCACGCTACCCTTGATTTTCGTCGTATTATCGATGTACCAGGCTATGATAAAATTGCACTCCATCCTGCCGCACGTTTCATTGGAACCATGAACTACGGCTATGCTGGAACGAAGGAATTAAATGAAGCGTTGGTTTCTCGTTTTTTAGTTATCGATATGCCACCACTTGATGAAGAAACCATTCTCTTTTTATTAAGTAAAACCTTCCCAGATGGTAAGAAGGAAGCACTTGAACAGTTTTGTGGTCTTTTCTTAGATTTACAGACCAAAGCTTATAATGGTGAAATTTCAACCAAACCACTAGACCTTCGTGGACTAATGTCTGCAATTCGTACCATTCGTTCTGGTCTTACTCCTTCAAATGCAATTAAAATGGGTATTGTTAATAAGAGCTTTGATATCTTTGAAAGAGAAATTATTGAAGATGCTGCAATGACCCGTATCCCATCTACATGGACAAAAAGCGATATTTTTGAGGGGTGATACAGATGAGAAGTCGTGGATACCGTCCACTAACCAAAGAAGAATTTGACGAACGTCGTCTAGAGATTCAAAATCGTGTAAAAAACTTACTTTGGACGGTAAGTGGAGATTACACCTTAGATGTTAAATTAGATTTAGAGTCTTTTAAAAAATCTCAGTATATTTCTCTATATGATGCGATAAAACAAGGGGCTTTTGCTCATTATTTTAATTCGGATGAACTTGGTCTTTATATGATGAAAAAGGTCTACCTTTCTGCACAAGAGCGTCCATTAATGGAACTTTCTCAGCTTTGTGTAGATGCCGCTTCTTATCCTTTAATTACCAAAGAGCGAAGTGGCGTTAGTGAAATTCGAAGACGTGCTTTTTCAGATATTTTAGAACACCAATTTACTTCTCTAGGTCAAAGCTTCTTTGGCCAAGTAAAGGGTGTCGTTATTATGCGATTTTTAAATCAGGATAATTATGGAACAACTGCTAAAATTGAATCCGTTATTAAGGAACTTGACCAACTAGATAACGCTAAGGATACAATGGATATTATTCGTGCGATTGACCGTGTCTATAACAATATCTATGATAAAACCTTTGAAAGTCGTTACGGTACTTTAGAAGATGTCCTAGCAGTAACCTTAGAAGAACTAGCCGAGTTTGATTGGCAAGATTATCTAGAAGAAGAGCGTATGGAAGATGTCGTCAATCAATATTTAAAGAATCTTCAAGCCGGTGTCACACAGTTTGATGTAAAAGAAAAATCAAAGCAAG
>CABUZU010000179.1 GCA_902496125.1 uncultured Lachnospiraceae bacterium | reverse complement strand
ATACCTGAAGACGGCGTGCAAATCCTTCAAAGGCTTCTAACGCTTCTTTAGCTTTTATGACATCCACTCCCGACTCGCAAGCAACTGCAAGGGCTGCCATGGTATTTAATACATTGTGCATTCCCGGTACTTTCAAATGAATGGTTACAACCTGTCCATTACAATTTGCCTCAAATACTGCACGATTATCCTCAGTACGAATATTCATTGCACGATATTTACAAGCATCAGTTGTACCATAATAAATAGTCTCTAGATTTTTTTCTACTTTATAATCCGCAAGTAACGGGTCATCTCCATTTAAAATTAACTTTCCACCCTCTGGCATTCCATCGGTAATATGCATCTTCTCAGATCGAATATTTTCCTGTGAACCTAGATTTTCAATATGAGAAATACCAATGTTGGTAACAACCGCCATATCAACACAAGCAATGTTAGAAATAATTTCCATCTCACCAAAAAGACTCATACCCATCTCTAATACTGCTGCCGCGTCTTTACTACTCATCTGTGAAAGTGTAAATGGAACGCCGATTTGTCCATTGAAATTACCCTTCGTTGAAAAAACATCCATTCCTGCTGATAAAGCCGTTGCTACCATCTCTCTTGTCGAAGTCTTACCTACACTACCGGTAATTCCTACGATTTTAAGATGAGAAAGACGATTTTTACGATACCAACGTCCAATCGCCTGAAGGGCTTTTAATGGCTCTTCTACTAAAATCAATGCCTTATCCCCTAAGGCAATGTCTGTTCTACAAGTTAATGAAGCTACTGCTCCATTTTCAAATACTTGAGGAATGAACTTATGTGCATCAACCTTTTCTCCTACAAAGGGAACAAATAAATCGTCCCCTTGTAAAGCTCTTGAATCAATACAAATATTTCTTAATACGGTATCTTCATTTCCACATAGAAGCTTCCCACCTGTTGCTTCTACAATATCCTTTACTGTAATGTTTTCCATTTTTCTATCTTCTTTCTGCTAATGCTTTTTCTGCTTCTTCTCTATCTAAGAAATGATAACGAACGCCTTCGATTTCTTGATAATCTTCATGACCCTTACCAACGATCACAATCATATCACCTTTTTGTGCATTGTGAATACAGTGTTTGATTGCTTCTCTGCGGTCTGGAATGACAATGTATTCACCATCGGTTTTATTCATACCAATTTTAATATCTTCAATAATATCTTCTACCTTCTCAAAACGAGAATTATCAGCGGTGATTACGGATAAATCGGCCATCTTTCCACTAATTTCACCCATTTCATAACGACGAAGCTTCGAACGATTGCCACCACATCCAAATACACAAACGAGACGCTTTGGATGATAAGAACGAAGGGTATCTAATAAGCTCTCTAAGCTAATTGCATTATGTGCATAGTCAACAATAACACTAAACTCACCTGCATAGACAATTTCCATACGACCATTGACACGTACCTTCGCTAACGCAGTATTAACCTCTTCTTCGTTAATCCCTGCATGAAGACAACTGCTTACTGCTGCCATTGCATTTACTGCATTAAAATGACCAGGCATATGTACTTTTACCTTCATATCTAATGCCTGTCCTGTTAATTTAAAGGAAAGACCTAAATAATCCTCTCCATTTAAATAATTTACATCACTCATTACAATATCTGCATTGTTATGCTCACCAAAGGTAATGACCTTACAGGTTGCATTCTTAACAATTGCATCAAAATGTTCATCATCGCGATTCACATAACCAACCTTACATAGATTTAAGATTTTACTCTTATACATTAAATATTCATCAAAGTCAGCATGTTCATCCGGTCCAATATGGTCAGGAGAAATATTGGTAAAGAGTGCATAGTCAAAGGAGAATCCATCTACACGATGCATCTTAATTCCCTGTGAAGACACTTCCATAACCATGTATTCACATCCTGCTTCTACCATTCTGTGGAAATACTCTTCTAATTCATAAGATTCTGGAGTGGTATTCTTCGTTGGATAATGCTTGCCATTAATCCAAGCACCATTTGTTCCAATTAAACCAACTTTCTTGCCAGCAGTTTCTAAGATTTCTTTAATCATATAAGAAGTTGTCGTTTTTCCCTTCGTTCCGGTAAGACCAATTGTAGTCATCTTCGATGCTGGATAATCAAAGAAAGCCGCTGCCATAAACGCAAGTGCCTTTCTTGCAGATTCTACATAGATAACAGAAATATCTCCTAAAACCTCTACCTTCTTTTCTACAATTACAGCCACAGCTCCCTTTTCAATTGCAGAAGGGATGTATTCGTGTGCATCGTTTCTTGTACCACTAATACATACAAACACACTGCCTGGCTCTACCTTTCTTGAATCATATACCAGTGTTGTGATTTCTTTATTTACATCACCTTTTAAAATTTCATAATCTGTCTTTTCTAATAATTTACTAAGTAACATAAAAATGCTCCTTTCTTATTTTAGGGTTTCTTCAAACTCTTGTAAACTCATTAATACCTTTCTAGGCTTGGTGCCTTCCTCAGGTCCTACGATTCCAGCACTAAAAAGCTGGTCCATAATTCTTGCAGCACGATTAAAGCCAATCTTAAATGCTCTTTGCATCATTCCAATCGTTGCTTTATCCTTCTCGATGACAAATCTTGCAGCTTGTTCAAAATAGT
>CABUZU010000178.1 GCA_902496125.1 uncultured Lachnospiraceae bacterium | reverse complement strand
GTGCTTTTTTTACGACTTCTTCCATATCATTTTTTCCTGCACAGGTCGCATTAATTTGTACAAAATTTCCCTTTGTTGAATTTGCAATCACCTTTGCCAATGTCGTCTTCCCAGTACCTGGAGGTCCAAAAAAGATTAGCGAGGTTACACGGTCTGCTTGAATTGCACGATATAGAAGCGTACCTCTCCCTATAATATGTTCTTGACCAACAACCTCTTCTAACCTTGTTGGACGCATACGACTCGCTAATGGTGCTTCATTCTCCTCATTCTTTTCTCTCATATAATCAAATAAATCCATATTTATTCACCAATATCTTTCTTTTTCGTCTTTTTCTGCTTATAGTATATACTAACTTTTTCTGTTAATCAATCTGTAATTCTTCAATTGTAGCAAATAAATAACCTTGTTTTTTTAATTCATCTACAATTTCTAATGCGGCATCTACCGAAGTCTCATAAATATCATGAAGTAAGATAATTGAACCATCCTCTACGTTTTCTAAAACTTCTTTTACTATCCTATCCTTATCTTGTATCTTCCAATCATAAGGGTCTACACTCCATAAAATCGCATTCATATCGGTTTTTTCTTCTAGTGTTTTATTCCAACTGCCATAAGGAGGTCTTACAAACTTAGGATACTGGCTACAAGCTTCATAAATTGATTGATTGGCTCTATGAATTTCCTCTTCTGCCTCCTCAATCGAAAGTTTAGTCAGTTGCACATGAGAATAGGTATGGCTGCCAATCAAATGTCCTTCTTTACTCATTCGTTTAATTAAATCTGGATTTTGTTCTACACTTTCTCCTAGCACAAAAAAAGTTACCCGTACATTTCTTTTCTTTAACCCATCTAATAATTTGGGCGTATATACCTTATGCGGACCATCGTCAAAGGTTAATGCAACCATTGGAATATCAACTTCGCTAGTCGAAACCGTAGTTATATCAGGATGAATCGCCCATGCTTTTGCAATAATAAATACTCCTAAAAAAACTGCTATACAATGTTTATTCATACCTTATATATATGTAAATAGGATATAAAAAAGACTGCTACTAAACAGTAACAGTCTTATTATCTTTAATTATCTGAGTTTTTCGTTTCACTAGACTCGGCACTTGAACTCTCTTCCACTACTGGATTAAAAATGATATCATGTAAAGCTTGTCTATTAGGCTCAAACTGAATACTAATAACAGCTCTACCATCAATTCTTGCATTCTTATAAGTTCCTTCAATTGGAATACGGTTTGATTCAAAATCATAGCTTAAATAAGTTCCACTATTTAACAATAAGGATAAGCATTCACCCTCTGATAAATCTGTTGTAATTAATGGAAGGATTTTATTTAATAATGAATTTAATTCTAGTACATTCATCTTACTTGCTGTATCCTTTAATGCAGTAAGAACCTTTCTCTGTCTTTCTGTACGTTCAAAATCTCCATTACCTACATAACGAACACGAGTATAAGCTAGTGCCTGTGTTCCATCCATATGGATAGTTCCACCTTCAAAATTTTCATCTAATAAATGAAGAGCAGTTCCTCTTTCCTCTGATAAAGTCTTAACATAGGCATTAATCATTGGAATTTCTTTCTGATAAACATCAATGTCTACTCCGCCTGCTGCATCAATTACATCGATAAAGGAGTAGAAGTTTACCTGTGCAAAACGGTCAATTGAAACACCAAAATAATTCTGAATAACTTCTTTTAATAAATCTTCTTGGCCAAAAGAATAAGCTGCATTTAAACGATTGCTACCATGACCTGGAATGGATACATAGATATCTCTCATAATAGAAGTTAATGAAATCTTCTTAGTTTCTTTATTAATAGAAAGTAACATAATCGCATCGGAACGACCTGTTGTACCACCTTTTCTACCATCTGCACCAATTAATAAAATATTAAATACATTTTCATTGTAAACAATATCGGTTGCTTTTGACTGTAAGTCATGAAGCATATCTTCCTCAGATAATGTAGTGGATTCTGGTTCCGTAATTGTTTCTACCTTCTGTTTGGTCTCTTTTGTATCAGCATGATTTAATAAGCCATAGTAATAACGAAATGTACCATATGCACCACCAAGTAGTATTAGTACAATAATTAACAGAACAATTATTACCTTAACCCATACTTTTCCTTCTGAATTTTTTCTCATATCATTTGTTCCTTTTCATATTCTTTTTTATTTTTACGGGTTACATTTTACATCACATATCCCTAAAAATCAAGAGATATTGTGATTCCTAAATAAAATCTTAAGATTGTTAACGAACTTCAAAAGACCATAGATTCTTAATTTGGTCTTTAATGCGATCAAAAGGCCACTTTTGTCTGCTTCTTGTAATACTATCCGGGTCACGAATTTCATAACCTTCCTCTGAATAATTTACAAGCACAATAAAATGTCCAGAAGAAGTAAAGTCCCCAGGACCCATGCTTGCAATAATTGGTCTACCTGCATCTAGCTCTGCATTAATTCGACTCTCATCTAAACTAATACGTTTTGCAACAAGTCCTAAGTTCTCACAGCCCGTATTCATAAGTTCCCAACTACTTCCACTTCCTGAAACAAAATAGTCGTTTTCTTCGCTCATTTTAGCAACTGTATAAGGATTTTGCGATGTATCTCCTGTAAGTCCT
>CABUZU010000177.1 GCA_902496125.1 uncultured Lachnospiraceae bacterium | reverse complement strand
TTCATGGCTACTGATTATGTTACAAGCCCAATTACTCCAAAGGGTCAGATCGTATTCGGTGTATGTCTTGGTGCATTAACCGCAATCTTCCGTATTTGGGGTGGTTCAGCAGAAGGTGTCTCTTATGCAATTATCTTCTGTAATATATTAGTTCCTCTAATTGAAAAAGTAACTCTCCCTGTTCCTTTTGGAAAGGAGGTAAAGAAGAATGAAGTTCAGTAAAGATAATACAATTATTAAAGACGCCATTATTCTATTAGTAATTACCTTAATCGCAGGTGTAATCCTAGGTGGGGTATATTCCGTAACAAAGGACCCTATTGCGAATATTGAAAAACAAGTAACCGCACAGGCTTATGCACAGGTTTATCCAGATGGTAAATTAGTAGAAGATAATTCTAAATTAGTAGAAGCTCTTAAATCATTTAAAGCAGATGATTCTGATGCAGTTGTCGATGATGTATATTCTGTAAATGATGGTGAAGGTTTCGTATTTACCTGTCATGCAAAAGGTTATGGTGGAGATGTTAAACTTGCACTTGGTGTAAAGACCGATGGAACCATCTTAGGCTTAAGTGTAATTTCCGCAGCAAGTGAGACACCTGGTCTTGGTGCAAAATGTACAACAGAAGATTTCCAGTCTCAGTTTACAGGAGTACAGGTTCAAAATAGCACAATTGAAATTAATAAAGACTATCAGCAGATTAGTGGTGCAACCATTACTTCAAAAGCAGTGATGAGAGCAATTAACGCTTCATTGAAGTTTATGGCTGAAAATTCAGGAAATTAAGGGAGGGAGAATAGATGAATAAATATACAGGCCCAATTATTAATGGTCTCATCAAAGAAAACCCAACCTTTGTATTGATGCTTGGTATGTGTCCAACATTGGCGGTAACCTCATCTGCAATCAATGGTTTAGGTATGGGTCTTTCTACAACAGTTGTATTAATTCTTTCTAATATGATGATTTCAGCACTTAGAAAGATTATTCCTGATAAAGTTAGAATTCCAGCTTATATTGTTATTGTAGCATCTTTTGTAACAGTAGTTCAGCTTGTTATGAACGCATATGTATATAGTTTATATACCTCATTAGGTGTATATATTCCGTTAATCGTAGTTAACTGTATCATTTTAGGTCGTGCAGAATCTTTTGCATCTAAGAATGGTGTTTTAGAATCTGGTTGCGATGGTATTGGTATGGGACTTGGATTTACTGTTGCACTTACTTGTATCGGTTTAGTTCGTGAAATTTTAGGTGCAGGTTCTGTATTTGGAATCACGATCATTCCAGAACAGTTTAACATTTCAATCTTCGTATTAGCTCCTGGTGCTTTCTTCGTACTTGCAACACTTACCGCATTACAGAATAAGTTTAAAGCTCCAAGTGCAACAAATGTAGAAGGTGGTTCTTCATTAGCTTGTGGTGGTAACTGTGCTGCTTGTATCGGTGGTGCTTGTGCAGATAATCAAGCTAAATTAGACCAAATCAAAGAAGAAAAAGCAAGAAAAGAAGCTGAGGAAAAGGCAGCAAAAGCCGCAGCTGCAAAGGCAGCTAAGGATGCAAAGGCAAATGAAAATGCTAAAAAAGCTGAAACTGCAAAAGCTTCTAAACCAGCAGAATAGGAGGATGATGGAATGTTTGTAAAATTATTATTAGTGATCATCAGTACTGCGCTGGTAAATAACGTTGTACTTAGCCAGTTCTTAGGACTTTGTCCTTTCCTTGGTGTATCAAAGAAAGTTGAAACCGCTGCTGGTATGGGTGGCGCGGTAACATTCGTTATTGTTATTGCTTCCGCAGTTACAAATTTAATTCAGAACCTTGTTTTAGTACCAATCGGAATTACCTATTTGCAGACTATCGTATTTATCTTAGTTATTGCAGGTTTGGTACAGTTTGTAGAAATGTTTTTAAAGAAATCTATGCCAGCTTTATACAGTTCATTAGGTGTATTTTTACCTCTTATTACAACGAACTGTGCAGTACTTGGTGTAGCAATCAACAATACTAGTGATTATGCAATCGTAGCAGCAGGTGGTACTTATAGTATCGGAACTAGCTTAATCTTTAGTGTAATCTCTGGTTTAGGTATTTCTTTAGGTTTCTTAATTGCAATCGTATTATTAGCAGGTGTTCGTGAAAAAATCGAATACAATGATTTCTTACCATCATTTAAGGGTTCTCCTATGGTATTAATCACTGCTGGATTGATGGCTATTGCAATGTTTGGTTTTGCTGGTCTGGTATAAGAAGGAGGAGAAAGAATGGGTATTGTAATTGCTGCCGTATGCGTCGGTGCAGTTGGTGTTATCGTTGCTCTGCTTCTTGGTGTTGCCGGAGAAGCATTCAAAGTTGAAGTAGATGAAAGAGTTGTGGCAGTTCGTGAAGAACTTCCTGGTAATAACTGTGGTGGTTGTGGATATCCTGGTTGCGATGGTTTAGCAGAAGCCATTGTAAAGGGTGAAGCAGCAGTCAATCAATGTCCTGTTGGTGGTGCAGCAGTTGGTGAAAAGATTGCAGCTATCATGGGTGTTGAAGCAGGTGCTGGTGAACGTAAAGTAGCATTTGTTAAATGTAAAGGTACTTGCGAAAAAGCAGGTAAGAAATATAACTACTATGGTGTAGATGATTGCTTAAAGGCAGTTGTTGTTCCTG
>CABUZU010000176.1 GCA_902496125.1 uncultured Lachnospiraceae bacterium | reverse complement strand
TTCCAGTCTTTATTATCACCATTTATCATTATGTTTACGATTCCGCTTGCATTTACCGGTGGTTTTGCCGCATTGTTCTTAACGGGTAATGAAATCAGTATCATTGCAATGATTGGTTTTGTTATGCTTGCCGGTATTATCGTTAATAACGGTATCGTTTTGGTTGACTATATCAATCAGCTACGAAGAGAGGGTATGTCTAAGAAGGAAGCAATTAAAGAAGCAGGTATCACAAGACTTCGTCCGGTTATTATGACGGCTTCTACAACCATCTTAGGTTTATCGGCGATGGTGTTTAGTACGGATATGGGTGCGGAAATGACCAAACCTATGGCAATCGTAACAATCGGTGGTCTTTTATATGGTACCTTACTAACCTTATTTGTAGTACCTTGTATTTATGATTTATTTAATAGAGAAAAGGACATGACAGAACATGAATAATGAGCTTGAAAAGATTATTCGTCCTTCTTCTAAGAAGATTGTTTTGATGTATCAAGCGGTTTTAGACCTTTTAGAAGAGGGGAAAGACCCCTCTTCGTTAAAGGTAATTGATATCACAAATAAAGCAGGTATTGGTAAAGGAACGGCTTATGATTATTTTAGAAGCAAAGAAGAGATTATTGTAAATGCAATTATTTATAGTATACATCTTTCAATTGAAGAAGGAAAAATACAATTAAAACAAGCAAAAACCTTTAGAGAGCAGGTTTTTACCATCTTTTTGGTTATCGAAAAGAATGGAAAAATATGTGATAATATCAAGCGTTTTTTACCTTATTGGTCTGGTGCAAATAAGGAGCTTGTAGATAATCTAAAGGAACGATATGTTTATTTTAGTAAATGTGGAAAGATGATTCAAAATTTCTTATTTAATATTTATCAAACCGGTGTAATGGAGGAAGTGATTGGGAAAGAAAAAGAAATTGCTTTTATTAGCAGTGCATTCATTTCGCAGATTATGACGTTTTTAAAATATCTAGAAAAACCAGAAGTTTTTGGCTATTCACCAGAGGAATTTAAGAATTATTTATATGAGAATTTAGTCTATATGCTAAGATAAGAAAAGGTGTTGCAATTAATTTTGCAACACCTTTTTTTACTTGGTTGTCATGCTTCCGGTACCAGTAATAATTGTTTTACCGTTTACCACGGCATAGATTTGATAGTTGTAGGTTGTCTTTGATTTTAAACCTTTACCAAATGCAATTCCTGGACGATAGTAAATACTTACTGAGGTCTGAGAAGTGAAGCCTTTTGAAAATGTCTCCTTGGTATAAGGGGTAGAAGGCTTTTTGCTGCCTTTAGGCCATAAATATAGACCAGCGGCACTTACTTTATCAGTTTTATTTTTCTTAACTAAGGAATAGAGCGCAACTCCAGTTTTCGTCGAATAATTTCTAGAAGAAGCTAGGCTAATGCTTGGTTTGACTGCGTAAGCTTGTGGTCTAGAATGAGAAGGCTGTTCAATAACCTTATTTGGCTCTTGTTTTATATTCTTAGGGACGTAATATCCTACTATTCCTAAAGAAGAGGCACTGCCTGTACGATAAACGATTCTTCTTTTGCCTTGATAGTACCAATTCGCATCAATTGTTGTAATCGTAGAGCCACTTACCTTACTGACATAAGCGACATGTCCGTAAGCGTTACTTGTCTTTACAATGGCAACCGCTCCAACAACTGGGTTTTGACTATTGATAATATTCTTTTTATTCTGGAAATATGTAAGACCATATGGTAAAGATGGAACCAAGCGACGAGTGAATTTTACGCAGTTGGTCTGATAAGCACTACTGACTTTACCATCATATTGAGTAGCAATCCGAATACTAGAATTGGAGGCCGCTTTAGGATGGGCAATAAACAGTACAATAAGGAACATAAAAAATACAGCAAGTATCGGTAGTTTTTTGCGATTCATAAGCAAATCTCCTTTATTATTTAATTTTGTCTTAAGTATACCTTAGGATAGGATAAAAAATCAAGTATTAATCTTGCTTTTTGTCTAGGATAATGCTAAAATGTCAGCAAATTGTCGATATTCATAAGAAAGGTATGCAATTTATGAAAAATACAGATATTGAACGTATGAAAAAAGAGTTTTACAATAAACAGGAGGAAGGTCCAAGAGTTAATCAGCCAAAGAGAACACCACCTCCTCCTAAAGAGGAAAAAGAGGAAAGAAAAGAACGACCAAGACCTAGACCACAGCCAAAGCCACAAAAGAGAAGACGTTGTAAGAAAAAACATCCAATACGTAATCTCTTGATTTTAATTTTAATATTAATCATTTTACTTATTGTGTTTGTATACCAAGAGGTGAACAATAATATCAATCAGTATAATTTAGATTCTTCAAAAATGGAGGTAAATGATGTGATTCTTTCCAATTTACGAAAGGAAACGAAGGGATATTTAACCCTTGCTTTCTTCGGTGTAGATTCTCGTATTGATAAATTAGACACAGGTACGAGAACCGATTCAATTATTTTATTAAATATTAATACGAAAACGGGTGAGACGAAGATGCTATCGGTCTATCGAGATACCTATTTAAATACAGGAAATAATCATTACAATAAAGTAAATGCAGCCTATGCGATGGGTGGACCAGAAAAAGCACTTAGTACGTTAAATCTCAACTTAGATTTAAATATTGAAAATTAT
>CABUZU010000175.1 GCA_902496125.1 uncultured Lachnospiraceae bacterium | reverse complement strand
TGAAAAATCATAGAAATCTTTGTCCCACGCAGTTTTCTCCATTCTTCTTTTGTATAAGGAAGTAAAGACTTGCCCTCAAAACTAATATCTCCAGCGGATACCTTTCCTCCACCTGGAAGTAAACCTAAAATTGCACGAATTACAGTAGTCTTTCCACTACCACTTTCTCCTACAATTGAACAAATCTCTCCTTCATTTAATTCCAAATTAAAATGCTCTACTGTAGGCTTTGGATTTTTTCCATATTTTACAGTAATATCTTTTACACTTAACATCTATTCCCAACCTCTTTGTGTATTATGGGCGAGAGAAATTCCCCCGCCCACATCTTGTCTTATTGTTTCAATTATTTAGCTGGTTTAATATCGGCTGTAATCCAATAGTAGTCAGCTGTATGAGTAGTAGCACCTGTAATAGCCTTACTGCTATCCATGTTACTGTTATAATAACCATGAACTAAAGCTGCACTGTCATCAATAAGAATTTGCTGTAATTTAACAAAAATTTCTTTTCTCTTTGCAGTATCAGTAATATCTGCTAATTCTTCATAAAGTTTATCAAATTCTTCGTTCTTATATCCGCAGTAGTTTGCACTAGATTTGCTGTACCAGTTATCTAAGTAACTATAAGGATCGCCAATTTCAGCTGTTGTCCAGTTTGTTGCATTTAAGTCATATTCACCAGCTACTAAGTAATTCCAAGCAGTATCACCATCAGTTACCTGTAAGTTTACTTTAATTCCAAGCTGTTCGATGCAGTTTTGGCTCGCTTCTGCTAATTCCTTTAATGCACGGTTGTCATAAGTATAGTAAGTTAATTCAATATTCTTGCCATCTAATTCACGGATACCATCTCCATCCGTATCTTTGATTCCTGCATCATCTAATACTTTCTTAGCTTCTTCTACATTGTAAGGAGTTGCATCCTTTAACTGATCATAACCATAGTCTAAGTGAGAAGGTACTACAGAGAAACCTGGAGTATACATACCACCTACAGTAGTATTGCAAATGGTATCATCATCGATTGCCATTAAAATAGCTTTTCTTAAATCAGCGTTTGCTAATGGATGTCCTTTTTGTTCATTCATATAAGAGAATGCACAACGAAGACCAGCTGCAACGTCTACATTGTATTTATCGGTATCAGCCTGTAAGTTCTTTAAGTCATTAACAGTTGCAATATTTTCTGTTAAGTCTACATCGCCGTTTTGTAATGCCATTGCTTTTTTATTACTATCAGAGATGAAGTTGATTTCTATTCCGCTGAAAGGAACTTTTTCATTCCAGTAGTATTCATTAGCCTTTAAGCTCATAGTTGTGCTACCAGTAGAATATTTAGTAATTGCATAAGGACCAGTACCAACTGGGTTTTCTGACATATTATCAACAGTTGAATCAAGGATTACAAAGAATGGGTATGCAAGACGGTTTTGTAAATCTGCATAACCTTTCTTAAATACGAAAGTTACAGTTCCTTTTTCATCATCTGCTTTTAATTCTTTAATGTTGTCTTTTGCTACGAATTTAGAAGGAGTTCCTGTATAACCTTCCTTGGTATTTCCTTCTTTTTCATAAATCATGTTTAAGTAATTTACGATTGCTGTAGGGTTACAGTCATTACCGTTAGAATATTTAAGTCCATCTACGATATGTAAAGTCCAAGTTTTGTTGTCATCAGATTTTTCAAAACTATCGCAAAGATTTGGCTGTGGATTCATTTCTTCATCGAATTTGAATAATGTTTCACCAATACCATAACGGCTTACACACCAAGCTGCATTAGTCATGGTCATAGGGTCGATGTTTTCTGAGAAGTTCTGGCAAGCAAATCTTAATACCTTGCTGCTAGAAGCATTTGCTGCTGTGCTACCAGCTGCCTCTGTTGATTTTGAGCTACTACCATTTGAGGAACAACCTACCATCATTCCAGATGTCATTGCAAGGGCTAAACCAAGTGCTAACATTTTTGTCATATTTTTTTTCATTTTCTTTTCTCTCTTTCTTTCTAAAATTCATGTTTTCTTTTCTTAAAAAATTGTCTTCTAGTTTCTAAAATTTATATTATCCAATCAGTGATAACAAATTGGAATCATATACAACTACTCGTCTCTTGGGTCAAGTACATCTCGTAAACTATCACCCAATAAGTTAAATACTACAACTACGATAAAGATTGCTACACCAGGAGCTAGCATACACCAAGGAGCGTTTTGCATATAAACACGTCCTTCGTTTAACATAAGGCCCCATTCAGCTAATGGTGGTTGTGCACCAAATCCTAAAAAAGATAGACCAGCAAGCTCTAACATCATACTTCCGATATCAGTTGCTGCGGTAATGACTAACATAGGAATTGCATTCGGAAGCATATATCTTACTAGCATATATGGGGTTTTTGAACCAGTAAGAATTGCTGCATATACGTAGTCTTTATGTCTGATTTTAAGTACTAAACTTCTTGCAAGTCTAGCATACTTTGTCCAGCTTACTGCGGCAATCGCAATGATTGCGTTCGTAATACTTGCTCCTAAGATACCAGCTACTGCAATAGCAAGTACCATACCAGGGAAGGAAATCATCATGTCTGCAATTCTCATGATGACAGTGTCTACAATTCCTCCAAAATATCCTGCAAGTACACCCATAACGGTACCAATAACCAAAATAACGG
>CABUZU010000174.1 GCA_902496125.1 uncultured Lachnospiraceae bacterium | reverse complement strand
CCCACAATCTTCAAAAAGCATTCATAATTCGCTCATTTTTCTACGAAAAATGGCAATTATTCATGTTTTTGGCGGGTCCCAAAGTTAAAAATCTTCTTGCAAGCAAGCTTGCATCAGATTCTTAACCTTTTGACCCTGGTATCATTAAATATAAACTTGGAGGTTATCATTATGAATTTTTTAGAAGGAAAATTAGTCGCAGAAGGTATTAAAGTAGGAATTGTTGTCGCTCGTTTTAATGAATTTATTGGTTCTAAATTGTTAAGTGGAGCACAGGATGGTCTTGTTCGTCATGGTGTAAAGGACGAGGACATTGATGTTGCTTGGGTTCCAGGTGCATTTGAAATTCCTGTTATTGCAAAGAAAATGGCTGAGAGTAAAAAATATGATGCAGTCATTTGCTTAGGAGCGGTTATTCGTGGTGCAACGAGTCATTATGATTATGTTTGTGCAGAGGTTTCAAAGGGAATTGCAACCGTTTCTTTAAGCACTGGTGTACCAATTATGTTTGGTGTTCTTACAACGGATAACATTCAACAAGCAATTGAAAGAGCTGGTACAAAGGCAGGAAATAAGGGATATGATTGTGCTCTTAGTGCAATCGAAATGGTCAACTTAATGAAAACAATGTAAGATTCTTTAAAATCTTTAGTAATAATGGGGGTTGATTCCTTTAAATCATTTATGCTATACTTTGCATTAAGAAGCTTATTCTAAACAATCGAAGGAGAAATCAAATGAGTGTTAAAAGAATTTATGTTGAGAAGAAACCAGCCTTCGCTGTAAAGGCAAAAGAGTTAAGAGAAGAAATCTCTGGCTATCTTGGAATTTCTACTGTTGAAAATGTGCGAGTATTAATTCGCTATGACGTAGAGAATTTATCAGAAGAAACTTACAAAAAGGCAATCAATACTATTTTTTCAGAGCCTCCTGTAGATGATGTCTATGAAATGACTTGTCCGATGAAGGAAGATGATTATGTGTTTTCCGTTGAATTTTTACCAGGACAGTTTGACCAAAGAGCAGATTCCGCAGAACAATGTGTGAAATTATTAAACGAGGAAGAGACTCCTGTTATTCGTTCTGCTACCACTTATATTATTAGTGGAACTTTAACAAAGGAAGAAAAGGCAGCAATCAAATCTCACTGTATCAACCCAGTAGATTCAAGACAAGCTTCCTTAGAAATTCCTGAGACGTTAGTAACAACATTTGATGAGCCAGAAGACGTTAAAATCTTTGATGGTTTTAAAGACTATGCAGAAGATACTTTATTAGAATTATATAATTCTTTAGGTTTAGCAATGACTTTTAAGGATTTTCTTCATATTCAAAACTATTATAAGACAGAAGAACATAGAGACCCTTCTATGACAGAAATTCGTGTATTAGACACTTATTGGTCAGATCATTGCCGTCACACTACTTTCTCTACAGAGCTTAAGAATGTAGAATTTTTAGACGGTGATTACAAAGATGCAATTGAAGATACATATAAAGGCTATCTTTCTGATTGCAAGGAAATCTACGCTGGTAGAGATGATAAATTTGTCTGCTTAATGGACTTAGCTTTAATGGCTATGAAAAAATTGAAAAAAGAAGGCAAATTACAAGACCAAGAAGAATCCGATGAAATCAACGCTTGTAGTATTGTAGTACCTGTAGAAATTGATGGTAAGGTAGAAGAATGGTTAGTAAACTTTAAGAATGAAACGCATAACCATCCAACGGAAATTGAACCTTTCGGTGGTGCTGCTACCTGCCTTGGTGGTGCAATTCGTGACCCGTTATCAGGTCGTACCTATGTATATCAGGCAATGCGTATTACGGGTGCAGCAGACCCTACTGTTTCTGTTGCTAAGACATTAAAGGGTAAATTACCACAGAAGAAGTTAGTACGTGGTGCAGCCTCAGGTTATAGTTCATATGGTAACCAGATTGGACTTGCAACTGGATATGTAAAAGAAATCTACCATCCAGGCTATGTTGCAAAACGTATGGAAATCGGTGCAGTTATGGGTGCTGCTCCTCGTCGTGCCGTTATTCGTGAAACTTCAGATCCTGGTGATATCATCATTCTTTTAGGTGGACGTACTGGACGTGATGGTTGTGGTGGTGCAACTGGTTCTTCTAAAGTACATACAGAAACTTCTATTGAAACCTGTGGTGCAGAAGTTCAAAAGGGTAATCCACCAACAGAACGTAAGATTCAAAGATTATTCCGTCGTGAAGAAGTTAGCCATATCATTAAGAAATGTAATGATTTTGGTGCTGGTGGTGTATCCGTTGCAATTGGTGAATTAGCTGATGGCTTAATTATTGAATTAGATAAAGTTCCTAAGAAGTATGCAGGTCTTGATGGAACTGAAATTGCAATTTCAGAATCCCAAGAACGTATGGCAGTTGTTGTAGACCCTAAGGATGTAGAGAAGTTTTTAGCTTATGCAAAAGAAGAAAACTTAGAGGCTGTTGAAGTAGCAACGGTTACGAAAGAACCTCGTCTTGTCATGCATTGGAGAGGTAAGACTATTGTAGATATTAGTCGTAGATTCTTAGATACCAACGGTGCACATCAAGAAACAGATGTTACAGTAGAAATTCCTGCTAAGAAGGATTGTCCATTTGATGCAAAAGAAGAAGTAACCGATGTACGTAAAAAATGGTTAGAAACCTTAGGAGACTTAAAT
>CABUZU010000173.1 GCA_902496125.1 uncultured Lachnospiraceae bacterium | reverse complement strand
CCCGCGACCCTCGCCTTGGCAAGGCGATACTCCACCACTGAGCCACTCGCGCATATCTTATTTTGTTTTGTTCGCTTTTTGTTTTGTTCGCTCGAACGATAGCTATTATATGACAAAGTAATTATTTTGTCAATAGTTTTTTTGAAAAAAATTTTTGTGGAAAAATAGAGTATTTTCTGCTATAATGCTGATATTGATTTTGATAAAGGAAAAGGAGTATCATAATGAGTAAAAAAACTATTGATGTTGTTGCTTTAGGCGAATTATTAATTGATTTTACAATGAATGGATTATCTGAACAAGGAAACCCCCTCTTTGAAGCGAATCCAGGTGGAGCACCTTGTAATGTGCTTGCAATTTTAAAACGTCTTGGTAAAGAAGTAAGTTTTATTGGTAAGGTTGGTGACGATACCTTTGGCAAGATGTTAAAGGATACTTTAGTTGAAGTAGGGATTCAGTCTGATAACTTAGTAATGGATTCAACAGTTATGACAACACTAGCTATTGTTCATACTGCTCCTGATGGAGATAGAAGTTTTTCATTTTATAGAAAACCTGGTGCTGATATGATGTTAACAGCAGATGAAGTCAATACTTCTGTATTAGATGAAGCAAAGATTTTCCATTATGGAACACTTTCTATGACTCATGAGGGTGTAGAAGCTGCAACTCGTAAAGCAGTAGAATATGCAACTGAGAATGGTATATTGCGTTCATTTGATCCAAACCTTCGTCCTCCATTATGGGATAGCTTAAATACTGCCAAGGAAAAGATTACCTATGGTTTAGAGCATTGTGATATTTTAAAAATTTCAGATAATGAACTAGAATTTATGACTGGTTGTAGTGATTTAGAAAAAGCAGGTCGTATGCTTGTTGAAAAATATCCAATCAAATTAGTAAATGTAACATTAGGTAAAGATGGAAGCCGTTCTTACTATGAAGGTAAAGAAGTGTTTGTAGCAGGTCGTAGCGTAGATAAAGTAGTAGATACAACTGGTGCAGGAGATACTTTCTGTGGTAGTGTATTAAATTACATATTAGAACATGGTATTGATAATTTATCAGAAGAGAACTTAAAAGAAATGCTTTATTTTGCAAATACAGCCGCTTCTTTAATTACGAAAAAGAAGGGTGCAATCCGTTCTATGCCAACTTTAGAAGAAATTCAAAAAAATTTATAAATTTTGCTTGACAACTCGGACGATATGTCCTATAATACATATCGTTCGAGAGAACAACTGATGCGCGAGTGGCTCAGTGGTGGAGTATCGCCTTGCCAAGGCGAGGGTCGCGGGTTCGAATCCCGTCTCGCGCTTGTAGCTAAAAACTGATTACTTTTAAGTAACCAGTTTTTTTAATATAAATGTAACTAATCTCTTTGCACTGCATATAAATAATACAGTACAAACTGATCAGACCTTACGTCGATAGCTTTTATCGTCAGGAGTCGGGCCTTACGGCAACGGATGCGAATATACAGAGCGTCTGTGGGACAGTAGTATGTTTCACGGATGCTTTTTTTATATCAAAGTACACGTGAGAGGGCAGTGACAAGAAAGCATTCAATCAACGAAAGGGGTCTTAGTATGAAAAAATCACCACAACAGGTTGCTATGAAAGTCTCAGCTGTTAGTATCATAGTTAACCTACTATTGTCATTTGGTAAATTAGTAGCAGGTATTCTTGGTAAATCTGGTGCCATGATTTCTGATGCTGTGCACTCTGCTTCCGATGTACTCAGTACTTTCATTGTCATTATTGGAGTAAAAATATCTGGAAAAGA
This sequence comes from uncultured Lachnospiraceae bacterium, assembly GCA_902496125.1. GTDB lineage: Bacteria > Bacillota > Clostridia > Lachnospirales > Lachnospiraceae > TWA4. Next base: position 907 of record CABUZU010000173.1, on the reverse strand, counting down.
GGCAGACGATAACCATCAATATGGTCATGAGCGTCTAGAATGTGTAGCTTCGATTATTTTAGCAGTAGTTTTAGCTGCAACCGGTATTGGAATTGGATTATCTGGTATTGAAAAAATTAAGGGTGGAAATTATGGAGATTTAGTAATTCCAGAAACCATCGCGTTAGTTGCAGCAGTAATCTCAATTGTTGTAAAGGAAGGAATGTATTGGTATACAAGGGCAGCTGCTAAGGAGATTAAATCCTCAGCATTAATGGCAGATGCATGGCATCATCGTTCCGATGCATTATCTTCTATCGGCAGTTTTATTGGTATTTTAGGTGCAAGAATGGGTTATCCAATTATGGATCCAATTGCCAGTGTTGTTATCTGTATATTTATTTTTAAAGCTAGTTTAGAAATTTTTATGGATTCAATTGGTAAGATGACTGATGAATCTTGTGATGCTAGTGTTGAAGAACAGATGAAAACTACTATTCAGGAGAATGAAGGTGTAGTTTCATTAGATGATTTTAGAACTAGAAAGTTTGGCAATAAAATTTATGTAGATGTTGAGATTGGTGTAGATTCTTCATTACAATTAGTAGATGCACATTCAATTGCCGAACAAGTACATGATGAATTAGAACAAGAATTTGAAGAAGTAAAACACTGTATGGTACATGTAAATCCAGTCGCTGTTGAGAAAAATTGTACTAGACAGAATTAGAAATATATTATATACTTATAGAGTAAAAATATTGCTGATCAGGAAGCTAGTTGAAAGACTAGTGGATTTTATTATAGTGTGGGGAAAATGAAACAGGATGGCTTTTAGCCGTCCTGTTTCGCTATTTAGATATGGTATATTTAATTGTGATGGCATCGGGTGCTAGTAAAAGGTTCGGAGAAAATAAATTATTATATT
>CABUZU010000172.1 GCA_902496125.1 uncultured Lachnospiraceae bacterium | reverse complement strand
TGTGCCTTTGGTACCGATTTAGATGAGTTTGCCGTAGAAGCAGCAATTGAAAACGTAGAAGTCAACCATATTTCTAAAGACACGATAAAGATTATTACCGGTGATATCATTGGCAGTAAAGCCGTACAGGATGAGGCTGGATATGATTACGATATTGCAGTCGCTAATATTCTAGCCCCCGTTATTATTGCCTTACAAGGCGAGATTGCAAAACATCTAAAACCAGGAGCCATTTTTATTACCTCTGGTATTATCAACACCAAGGAAGAAGAAGTAAAGCAGGCATTTGAAGCCAATCCAGATTTTGATATTGTAGAGATTACCCATCAAAATGACTGGGTTTCTATAACTGTAAGAAGAAAATAAAGTATGACATAAAAAACAAGCCGACAAAATTGTTGGCTTGTTTTTTTTTACCAACAAAAGGGGGAATTATGGAGCGAATAATTACCAAACAGTTGAAAGAAAAATTTGAACAAATACTCTATAAAGAAGAAAAAAATGAAAATACTATCAAAAAATATCTACGAGATCTAGAAAAATTCAAACAATACCTATCTAACAGATGTACTACTAAAGAAGAAGTTATAGGATTTAAAGAATATTTGCAAAATTACTATAAAACCAGTAGTATCAATTCCTTTCTAGCCGCCATCAATCACTTCTTTGAAGTAGTAGGATGGCAGGATCTAAAAATCAAATCTTTAAAAATTCAAAAACAAATCTTTTTACCAGAAGAAAGGTATCTAACAAAGAGAGAGTATCAACGACTGATTTCTGCCGCTATGTCTACCGGCAAGGAACGTATTTCACTAATTATCCAAGCGATAGGCAGCACGGGAATTCGAATCAGTGAACTCTCTTATATCACAGTAGAATCCCTACGAAAAGGAAGAGTAGAAATAAAAAATAAAGGGAAAATAAGACAAGTCTTCTATCCCAAAGCCCTGCAGAAGGTCTTGCTTCGTTACAGTAAGAAAATGAAAATTACAGAAGGTATTTTATTTCGAACAAGCACAGGCAAAGCCGTTAATCGAAGCAATGTGTGGAGGGAGATGAAAAATTTATGTAAAAAAGCAGGGGTAAATGAGGAGAAAGTCTTTCCTCATAATCTAAGACATTTGTTTGCGAGGTGCTTTTATGAAATAAAAAAAGACATCGCAAAACTCGCAGATGTACTGGGTCATAGCAGTATTGATACCACTAGAATTTATATTAAAACAACGGGGAGAGAGCATATGAGACAGCTTGAGAAGATGGGGATGGTGGTTACTACATAATAAGAATTATGTAGTAAAGTATTAGATATAAGGGGGACGAAAAATGTCATTTTAAAGAGAAAATCAAAAAAAAGTAGTTGAACTCTATAAAAATTAGTGATATCCTTATAAAGAAATTACAAAAATACTACATAATTCTTATTATGTTGTATTTACATTAAGGAGGAGAAGACGATAAAAAAAATAAACATAAGATGGATGTTGGTTGGATATGACCTGATTGTTTATGCGGTAGCTGCGTTAATTTTGCTTGTGCTTTATGGTGGCGTGGATCATCTGACGGTAACGGGAGTAGTCTGGCATATCTGTCTTTCGGGTGGATGTATTTTTTTAGCACGTCTATTTGGCAAGATTTACGGACAGGTTTGGCGATATGGTGGAATCCAGTGTTATATCCGTTTGGTATTTACGGATATGATAGCTTTCTTCGTATATCTAGGATTGCAGTTTGTACTTCCGATTGAACATATTATCTTTGCAAGAATGTTGTCACTGGTGTGTTTGAACTTGTTAGGAGCTTTGGTGCTTCGAATGATGTATCGCTATGCGTATAAGTGTGGAAATCAGGAGACTCTAATCGGCAAGATTCTTCAGATTTTACTTCATATCTTTTCTGGAATTGAACCGGGTGCAGATGCTGAGGTTCAAAAGATTAAGGTTGCCATTATCGGTGCAGGACGAGTAGGTGTAGGTCTAGCAGAGGAACTACTTAGTAACGATAAGTCGGCATATGTTCCAAGATGTTTTATCGACACGAATATAGAAAAAGTTGGTCGTGATATTCATGGAATCCCTGTGTATTCCGAGACGGAAGCGACGTTTAAGAAACTTGCAGACTTAGAGGTGCAGGAGATTATCTTTGCGATTCCTTCGATGGAAGCAGAAAAGAAGAAGAACCTCTATGAGTATTATAAGGATGCGGGTTATAAATTAAAAGTTTATGATTATCCTACGATGTATGTAGCTGGTGGCAAGAGACATCTTAGAGATTTTGATATTGAAGAACTTCTCTTTAGACAGCCGTTGGTGGTTACGGATGAAAGAACCTATGCCTACTACAAGGACAAGGTGGTATTAATCACTGGTGGTGGTGGTTCGATTGGCTCAGAGCTATGCAGACAGCTTGCGAAGATGGAACCGAAGAAAATTGTGATATTAGATATCTATGAGAATGGTGCTTATGACGTGCAGCAGGAACTTAAGATGTTATATGGAAACAAGTTAAATCTACAGATTGAGATTTGTTCGATTACGCATAAGAGTGCATTGGAGAAGGTTTTTGAAGCTCATCATCCTCAGATTGTGATCAATGCAGCGGCTCACAAGCATGTGCCGTTGATGGAACACAACTGTGTGGAAGCGATTTACAACAATGTTTTTGGTACCCATAACTTGGTCGAACTGTGTGAAAAACATGGAGCAGAACGCTTTATGATGGTTTCGACCGATAAGGCAGTCAATCCAACCAATGTCATGGGAGCAACGAAGCGTATGTGCGAGATGATTGTACAGAGTGCAAGTACCCATGG
>CABUZU010000171.1 GCA_902496125.1 uncultured Lachnospiraceae bacterium | reverse complement strand
AATTTGGCAATACTAATACCGGCAGAACCTGCACCATTAATGACAATACGAGCCTTTGTAAAGTCTCTGTTTGTTACCTTCATTGCATTTAGCATACCAGCAGAAACTACAATAGCAGTACCATGCTGGTCATCATGGAAAATAGGAATATCACATTTTTCTTTTAATTTTCTTTCGATTTCAAAACAACGAGGAGCAGAAATATCTTCTAGGTTTACACCACCGAAAGAACCAGAGATTAAGTAAATGGTATTTACAATTTCATCTACATCTTTTGATTTAATACACATAGGGAAAGCATCTACATCACCAAATTCTTTAAATAGTGCACATTTACCTTCCATAACAGGCATACCAGCCTCTGGACCAATATCACCTAAACCTAAGACAGCAGTACCATCTGTAACAACAAGACACATATTGGAACGACGGGTAAGTTCATAACTTTTTGTAACATCCTTTTGGATTTCTAAACAAGGAGCAGCAACACCTGGGGTGTAAGCGAGAGATAAATCATCCTTATTTTCAACAGCTACACGTGAAACAATTTCAATTTTGCCCTTCCATTCACCATGTAAACGAAGGGATTCTTTTGCATAATCCATAATTGGCCTCCAGTTTTTTTATATAAATATATCCGTAAATAATATACTATGTCAAGGTTTTAGTAGAAAAATTGATGGAATTGTGTTATTCTTAGTAATTATAAAGTATGATGTTGGGAGTAAAACAATGGTGATAGAAGAACAGTATATGAAATTAGCAAAAGAGCTTCATGATAAATATGGGGTGATTGATGCTCATTTAGATTTAGCAGGAGAAATTTATCTGCGTTATAAACGAGGAGAAAAGGAAGTAATCAAAAACCATTATTTAAAACATTGGAAAGAGGCAGGAATTCGTTTGATTGTATCTTCAATTTATTTAGAAGATACTGTAATTGGAAATGGAGCTTTTGAAGATACCATAGGTCAAATTGGAGCTTTATTAGAAGATATTAAAACATTGCCAAATGAGGTAGTTCAAGTTCGAACAAAGGAAGATTTAAAAAAGGTTTGGGATGAGAAAAAAATAGGAATCATCTTATATATGGAAGGGCTTGACGGAATTGGAGACCATTTAGAATTGCTATATCCATTGTATTTATTAGGGGTAAGAGGAGCATCTCTTACTTGGAGTAGAAAAAATGCAATGGGAACTGGCTGTTGCAAAGCTGGTCAGTATGAAGAAATGCTAGGTGGTTTAACCGATTGTGGAAAAAATGCGATTAAGAGAATGGAAGAGCTTGGAATGTTTTTAGATATCAGTCATTTAAATAATGATGGATTTGCAGATTTACAAAAAACAGCGACAAGGCCTTTTATTGCAACTCATTCGAATGCAAAAAAAATTCATAAAAATTATCGTAATTTAACCGATGAACAGATGGAAATTTTAGCAAACCAAGGTGGAATTATGGGATTAAATGCCAGTAAAAAGATTGTAGGAGTCACAACAAAGGAAGAAGGACTTGTAAAGATGTGTGAACACATTGAATATGAGGTTTTTAAAATTGGTGCAGACCATGTAGGATTTGGAACGGATTTATGTGATTCTTATCAAGAAGCTTGTGAGGATTGCTCCTTTGCAGATGAGCCAGGAGATTGTCTTAGTAATCATGGCGAGCTTTTAAAGGTGAGTGCATTGTTATTACAAAGAGGAATGAAAAAAGAAGATTTGATAAAGATTATTTCAAAAAACTTCTATAACTATTTTGGGGAGATGTTACCTAAATGATAGATTATCTAAGAAAGCATGAGAAATTATTAAACGTCATTTTATTTTTAAATGAAGCAATTACAAAAATTACGTATGTAGCCTATATTTTTTTGGTAATAATAAAATTATTGACAGCACCATTAGAAGCAGTTAAAGTATTGTATGTAGCAGGTATGCCTTATGTGATTCTTAGTGTATTTCGAGCGGTTATTAATACGAAGCGTCCTTATGAGGTGCATCGGTTTATCCCTTTGATTAAAAGAAAATCAAATGGGAAATCATTTCCAAGCAGACATGTTTTTTCGATTTTTATTATTGCAACGTTATTGTATTTTCAATGTGCTTGGATTGGAATTGTCTTTTTTATATTGGGGGTAATTTTAGCGATTATTCGAGTGATAACAGGAGTTCATTTTTGGTATGATGTGGTAGCAGGAGCTTTGATAGGAGTTGTATCTGCAATTTTATTGTGGTAGAAAAGAAGGTGATAAATTGGCACAAAATTCAAATAGGCAAAAAACTAAGATGAGCAAGGCCAAAAGAGAAGAGATTCGAAGAAAGAGAAGAAGAAGAGCTTTAATTCGTTATTATTCAAAAGTAACCTTTCTTCTAGCTTTAGGATTATTAATAATTGTTATTATTGGTAAAGGAGGTGTTTTCCTTTTTGGTGGAAGCAGTGATAAAGCTTCTGATAAAACCTTAGAAGAGACCGAGTATATAGAAGCAACGGATAAAAAAGATGAAGAAAAGCGACTGAATTTATTATTAGATGAAAAGAGGCAAGAACAGCTTCTTGATAAGATTTTAGCAAATGAAGATGAATATCCAGAGGAATTAGTAAATCTTGCGAAATCGAAACCAGAGACAAGACAGTTTGTATATAATTATTTAACGAAAGAACAAGAGGCTATAGCAACCATTGGTTCGGCTAATAAAATTAAATATTATTATGAGAAAGGAACGATTCCTTTATTTCAACAATGGGATGAACGATGGGGATATTACGATTATGGAGATGATTTTTTAGCACTTACTGGCTGTGGACCTACAAGCCTT
>CABUZU010000170.1 GCA_902496125.1 uncultured Lachnospiraceae bacterium | reverse complement strand
TCATCCATTAAGATTCTCATAAGTTCTGCTACTGCTACAGTTGGATGAGTATCATTTAACTGGAAACATACCTTTTCATACATCTTATGAAGGTCTGTGTGTTTAGGATTCTTTAAATATTTCTTTACTGCGGTCTGAACACTTGCAGAAATGAAGAAATACTGTTGTTTTAAACGAAGTTCCTTACCAGCATAGTGATTGTCATTTGGATATAAAACTTCTACAATATTTTTAGCTAAGTTTTCAGCTTCTACCGCTGCACGGTAATCACCTTTATCAAATTGTTCTAAGTTAAAGGTTACAATTGGTTCTGCATCCCAAATACGAAGTGTATTTACAATGCCATTACCATAACCTACGATTGGTAAATCATAAGGTACGGCACGAACAGACTGATAACCATCCTGAACATAATGGTCACGACCACTTTCATCTTTTTCTACACGAACATATCCACCGAATTTAACTTCTTTGGCATATTCTTCACGACGGATTTCAAATGGATTACCATTCTTTAACCAATCATCTGGTACTTCTCGCTGATATCCATCACGGATTTCTTGCTTGAACATACCATATTTATAACGAATACCGCAACCATAAGCTGGATAACCTAAGGTTGCTAAAGAATCTAGGAAACAAGCTGCAAGACGGCCAAGACCACCATTACCTAATGCATAATCTCTTTCCTGGTCTTCGATTACATTTAAATCTAAACCTAATTCTTCTAAAGCTTCTTTTACGTCATCGTAAGCCTGAAGATTGATGATATTGTTACCTAATGCACGACCCATTAAAAATTCCATGGACATGTAGTAAACCATCTTTGCATCCTGCTCGTCATAAGCTTTATGAGTTGCCATCCAATCATCTACAATGATTTCTTTCATGGAATATGCAACTGCATTAAAGATTTGCTGCATACTAGCTTCTTTAATTTCCTTACGATAAAGACGTTTGAGGGAATCTTTTACGTCTTTTTTAAAAGCTTCTTTATCGAACTCTCTTTTGACCATAGTGTCAAATCCTCCTACTATTAAAAATACCCTTTTTCTTTGTATTATGGGGGGTTTCATCCATTATATAATTGAAAATAAAGGATGTCAAAACATTCTTTTAAAATATGATATCGATTACAAATGATTTTTTTATACAAAACCTACGTTTTTACAAACTTTTTTCATTTATTTTTATACGAATTTCATTATAGAATACTTTGACATCCAAATATTTGTTATGAGTTTCTAACTACTATTCTCTTTTATAATTGTGGATATTTAGCACTTTTTCTCAACACCAAGAGTTACCTTTTCACCATTGATGTTCCACTCTTTACTATATCCATTCATCTGATTTGCTAAAATGCCATCAGCCATAACAGCAGATTTAATTCCTTCTTCATATTTACTCATTAAATCTACAATCTTGTCATTGTTTTGAACATAGACCATAATATGGTCAGTTACTTCAAATCCTGCTTCTTTTCTCATCGTCTGAATCTTACTAGCAAGTTCTCTTACAAAGCCTTCTTCTAATAATTCATCAGAAAGGTTGGTATCTAAAACAACGGTAAGCGTTTTATCCTGTTCAGATACAAATCCTGGCATCTGTGCAGTATCAATTAACAAATCATCCTTTGTAAGTACAACTTCTGTATCATCAATTACAAAGTTTAAGCTACCCTTTGCATTTAATTCATCCATTGCTTTATTGCCATCAAGAGCTGCTAATTCACCCTTAATCTTGCCTAATAATTTACCATATTTTGGTCCAACTGTACGCATCTGAGGTTTGAATGAATAAGAGGTAAAGTTTCTCATATCATCTACAAATGCAATCTTTTTAACATTTAATTCATCGGTAATAATAGACTGATAATATTCTGGAAGTACATCTTCACTCTTTACATACATCTGTCCAATTGGCTGACGATTCTTAATGTTTGCAGTATTACGGCAAGCACGTCCCATAACTACTACTTTTAGAACCGTTTCCATATGAGTTTCTAATTCTTTATCAATATGAGCTTCTTCTACTACTGGAAAATCACACAAATGAACACTTTCTGGAGCATTCTTATCAATACTTCTTACTAAGTTTTGATAAATTTGTTCTGTCATAAACGGAATCATTGGTGCTGATGCTTTAGAAATCGTTACTAATGCAGTGTATAGAGTCATATAAGCATTAATCTTATCTTGTTCCATTCCTTTTGCCCAGAAACGTTCACGACTTCTACGTACATACCAGTTACTCATATCATCTACAAATTCCTGTAATACTCTAGCAGCTTCTGGAATCTTATAAGAGCCTAAGAAGTTATCTACTTCTCCTACTACAGTATTCATCTTAGATAGTAACCATTTATCCATTACAGATAATTTACTGTAATCTAATGTATATTTTGTTGCATCAAATTCATCAATATTTGCATATAGTACAAAGAATGCATAAGTATTCCAAAGAGTACCCATGAATTTACGCTGTCCTTCTGTTACTGCATCGTCATGGAAACGTTTTGGTAACCATGGTGCAGAACTTGTATAGAAATACCAACGAATCGCATCTGCACCGTGTTTTTCAAGTGCATCAAATGGATCTACTGCATTTCCTTTTGATTTAGACATCTTCTGTCCATCTTTATCTTGAACATGACCCATAACAATAACATTCTTAAATGGAGCCTTATCAAAAATCAATGTAGAAATTGCAAGTAAAGAATAGAACCAACCACGAGTCTGGTCTACTGCTTCTGAAATAAAGTCTGCTGGGAACTGAGCTTTAAATAAGTCTTCATTCTCAAATGGATAATGGTGTTGTGCAAATGGCATAGAACCTGAATCATACCAACAGTCAATTACTTCTGGTACACGCTTCATCTGTTTTCCACAATCAGGGCAAGTAATTGTCACTGCATCAATATAAGGACGATGAAGTTCAATGTCTT
>CABUZU010000169.1 GCA_902496125.1 uncultured Lachnospiraceae bacterium | reverse complement strand
CATCCAACGGTAATAATCTTTGGATGAATTCCTGGAGAGGTAATCGTTCCTTTACTTGGACCTTCATTTCCCGCTGCCGCAATAACGACCATTCCTGCATCCCAAAGCTTTCCAATCATTGTATAAAGTGGAGATTTTTCATTTGTCTTTTTATCAGAAATCGCACCGACTGAAATATTTACTACGCGAACCTTGTATTCCTCATGATGATCTAATAACCACTGAAGTCCTAATAAAACATTCGACATTCGTCCATTTCCTTTTCTATCTAGTACCTTTAAAATTACTAGCTCGCACTCCGGTGCGATTCCTTTAATTTTCCCTTCACTTGCACTGCCATCACCAGCAATAATACCAGCTACATGGGAAGCTGGCAAAGTTGTGAAGATAATAATTCTTTATAATAAGAATCTTTATGAAGTAATTCTTCTTGGGTTCCAATTTCTGCAACCTTTCCATTCTTAAGTACAATAATTCGATCTGCCATCTGAATCGTTGACAATCTATGTGCTACCATCAGTACTGTTTTTCCTTTTGATACAATCTTAAGAGTCTTTTGAATTTCTTGCTCACTCATTGTATCAAGACTTGATACTGCTTCATCAAATACTAATACCGGAGATTTCTTTAATAAAGCTCTTGCAATTGAAATTCGCTGTCTTTGTCCCCCTGATAAGGTTACTCCTCGTTCTCCTGTTACCGTATCATAGCCTTCTGTCATATTTTTAATAAACTCATCTGCTAATGCAAGACGTGCAGCTTCTTCTACTTCCTTATCCGTTGCTTCTACGTTTCCAAGACGAATATTTTCACGAAGTGACGTATTAAATAAATACACATCCTGTAATACTGCTGATGTCAATGTATGAATGTTATCAAGTGACATTTCTCTAATATCTTTACCACCAATTGTAATTTTACCACTCTTTACATCCCATAAACGAAGCAATAGATTCATACAGGTTGTTTTACCAGCACCCGAAGCACCTACTAAAGCAATCGTTTCACCAGGCTTTACGCTAAAATTAATATTCTTTAATGCATCTTCAAATTCATCACCATAGCTAAAGCAAACATCCTTAAATTCAATCTCTGGCTTTAATTTGCTAATATCGATATCTTCTCCATGGTCTTCAACTAGAGGCTTTGATTCTAATACATTAAAAATTCTCTCACAGGCTGCAAATACCAATCCAAAAGACCTTGCAAGACTACATACATCTACCAATGGAGTATACGCCATCCAAGAAACAACTGCGATTACTACAAACCACATCGGAGTAATGATACCCTTACTCGTTAAGTAAAGTGCAATTGCAACAGAACCTAATGCAGTCACACCAACTGCTACTTGTAAAAGTGTTCCTTCCATTGCTTGTCTACTAAAATAAGCGACCTGATTATCTGTAAGCTTTTTCATAAAACGTTTATGTTTTTCTTCATACTGTTCTTTTGCATTTAATGTTAAAAGCTCCTTCATTCCATTAACACCTTCTAATGTAACAGAATTGGCTTCCCCTAATACGTAACGATTTTCTTCCCCTTGCTTATCTGCTTCTTTATAAAAGATCACAGGAACTCCAATCATTAATGCAATTCCAAATAGCATACAAAGACTAATTGCTGGATGAATCCATGCAAAAAAGATTAATAATCCAATCGTCACAATTCCTGAACTAATTGCTGCACCAATGGTATGTCCAAAAAAGTACTCCGTCATCTCTACATCATTCATTAATGTCACAGCAAGCTGTCCGGAACGATTCTTAAGAAGTACTTCTGGACAGATTTTTTCAAATGAATGATATAAAGATAAACGAAACTCTACAATAATTCGATAAGCCACATCATGTGAAAACCACATATCAAAATAATACATCATTCCACAACCAATGACACTGACAATCAGCCATGGAATTAAATTCGTATGTGCATCAAATTCGCCTTGCCATGTATAAACAGCAAGCATCGCTGCTAGTGTATATGCTACTGCCATTGAAGTATATCTTAATACACCTGCAATAATATTAATCGCCATTTTCCAATAGTGATGTTTTAATCTTTTGAGCAAATAAATTACGCTCGTAATTCTACTAATTTTTTTATTATGCTGCATCAATTTCACCTGACCTTTTCTGTGCCTTAATTAATTTTTGATAAATACCTGGCTGTTTTTCTAACTCACTATGAGTACCAGATTGTACTAAACGACCTTTATCAAATACTAAGATACGATTTACATTTTGAATAGTCGATAAACGATGTGCAATAATAATGGTTGTATGCTTATGCGTTAAATTCTCCATGGTTTCTTGGATAATTTTTTCGCTTGCTGCATCTACACTTGAAGTTGCTTCATCTAATACTAAGATAGGTGAATTTTTAAGAATTGCTCTTGCAATGGATAGACGTTGTCTTTGTCCTCCTGATAGTGTAGCACCTCTTTCTCCTACTAATGTATCATAGCCTTGTGGAAGCTCTTTAATAAACTCATGTGCATTTGCCTGTTTTGCTGCTGCAACAATTTCCTCATCGGTTGCATCTGGCTTTACAATACGAAGATTTTCTGCAACTGTACCATAAAATAAATACGATTCTTGAAATACCACTGCAATCTTACTTCTTAAATATTCTAATGAATAATCCTTAATATTGGTACCATTGACCTTTAATTCACCACGATTTACATCATAAAAACGAAGCAATAAATTAATTAATGTAGATTTACCAGAACCTGACATTCCTACAATTGCTACAGTCTCTCCTGGTTTAATTGTTAAATCTAAATCATTGATTACATTTTTACTAGTGGATGGATACATAAAATCTACATTTTTAAATTCAATTTCTGGTAAATTCTCAATTCCACTTTCCTTTGCATCTTCTTTTTCGGTAATGGTTAATGCTTCATTAATTACCGTAAGAAACTCTTCTGAAACAGAAAATCCTAGATAACTTGCATGCCATGCAGTAT
>CABUZU010000168.1 GCA_902496125.1 uncultured Lachnospiraceae bacterium | reverse complement strand
CCCTTCTTTAGCGAAAGAAGGGTGGTTGTCATTGAAGACAGTGGTCTTTTTAAAAAAGAATCGAAAGAGCTTGCGGACTACCTTCCTACAATGCCCGATACGACCTGTATGATTTTTCGCGAATCAGAAGTGGATAAAAGAAACCGTCTCTATAAAAAAGTCAAAGAGCTTGGCTATGTATCAGAAATGAAACGCCAAACTGAAAGAGAATTAGAACGTTGGGTACTTGGAATGCTTCATAACGACGGAATACAAATCACAAGTGGAAATATGAATTATTTGCTTCAATGTATCGGAAATGATATGTCGTTCTTAAAAAATGAGATTGAAAAGCTTATCTCTTATTTAGGTGATAAAAAGGTAGTAGACCGTGTCGATATCGATGCCATCTGTACAGTGCAAATTACAGGGCATATTTTTGAAATGATTGATGCAATGTCTAGACACAATCAAAAAGGTGCAATGAGGCTTTACTATGACTTGATTCAGTTAAAAGAGCCAGCAATGCGAATCCTTTATCTTATCAATCGTCAATATATGCAGCTTTACCAAATTAAAGAATTGATGGAACAGGGAAAACAAGGAAAAGAACTTGCATCAGAAGCCGGTCTTAGTCCTTATATTGCGAATAAGGTTTGCCAAAAAGCCAGAGTTTTTACATTAGCTGAATTAAAACACTATATGGAAAAATGTCTAGAAATGGATGAAGGAATTAAAACCGGACTTATAAAAGACCAAGTCGCAGTGGAGATGTTGATTGTAGAACTTAGTAAATAAATATGCCACCAGATTAACTGGTGGCATATTTTACTAGACATCGCTTCTTATAAAATGAAATTCCAAAACAAAGTACTTCATCGTAACTATCTTCAAAATCTTTTGCATACATCTTTTTGTTAATCTGATTTAAAGCCTTATTGCAGTCGGTTTCTAAATTTTCTATCGACTGTGAATATTTTGCTTCAAAAATTGCTACTTTTCCACCATAAGAGTCAAGTTGAAGACAAAAAAAGACCGAAACTCATCGTTTCAGCCTTTTATATGTTCTTACATTACTAAGCTAATGCAATTTTTACTGTATTTCTCTCTAAATCCATATCTAGAAGTGTTCCTTCTACAACAGTTTCATCTCCAAAGATATCATACAGTTTAATTTTATCGCCATCTGGATAGATACGAGCAATGCTATCAGCTAATAACACTTCTTGTTCTTCTTTCTTCTGACCATATACTCTTGCTAAACACATAGCAATCGCCTCCTTCTACTTTTCTTTCATAAGTAGATTTTACTCTGCTTTTTGCACAATTTCAAGAGCTGCTTTTAATTTTTTATTGCCTTCGTTAAAATCAGCTACTCCAGCTTCAATCTGTGTTGCAGCATCTTCTAACCCCATTTCACGTAATTTACCAGCCATATCAACTAATTCCTGTGCATGGTCTGCATTGTGATTTGACATATAAGCAAGTAAAGTAGCTACTTTTTTGTATTTTTCTGCTACCTGTACTTCTTCGTGGTCATGATGATGGTGGTGGTGTTCGTGGGTATGTTCATGCTCATGAGTATGAGCTCCACAGCAATGTTCATGTTCGTGATGGTGTCCTTCGTGCATCATAATAAATGTCCCCCTTTTTTCTTCTAAACTTCTGTAAATGTATACTTCTGTAAAAGACCAGAAGCATTTACATGAAATACAATCGAGCCGTCTGCCATATCTTCACGAGTAATTTCTGCATTCTCATCTTTACAAAGAAGTTGTACTTCTCGTTCTACATCGTCAGTTTCAATTTCTTTAAAGAATACATCTCTCATCTGATTATTGGCACATTCATTAAAAATTTCCCATACCATTTCGTAGGTTTTCTTCATATTTAATTTCCTCCGTTGCTCTTATTGTTTATTATAACTCAAAACCACCCCCGATACAACCGGGGGTGGGGGATATTTATCCTAAAATTTTCTTTAAATCTTCTTCTGGAGTACTAATTGGAGTAAGAGCAAAGTTTTCTACTAAATAGTTTAATACATTAGGAGAAATAAATGCTGGAAGTGTTGGTCCAATATAAATATTTTTAATTCCAAGATATAAAAGAGTAAGTAAAATACTTGCTGCTTTTTGTTCATACCAAGAAAGAACTAAGGTAAGTGGTAATTCGTTTACGCCACATTCAAATGCATTTGCAAGTGCAAGTGCTACCTGAATTGCACCATAAGCATCATTACACTGACCCATATCCATAATTCTTGGAAGTCCACCAATTGTACCAAGGTCTAAATCGTTAAAACGATATTTACCACAAGCTAAGGTAAGCACAATGGTATTATCAGGAGTTTGTTCTACAAATTCTTTGTAATAGCTACGGCTATTTCTAGCACCGTCACATCCACCAACTAAGAAGAAATGCTTGATATCTCCAGCCTTCACTGCATCTACGACCTGTCCTGCTACACTTAAAATGGTATCATGACCAAATCCAGTTGTGACCTCAGCACCACCATTTGCACCTGGGATTAACGTATCTTCTTTATATCCACCAAGCTCTAATGCTTTTTCAATAACAGGAGTAAAGTCTTTATCTTCTCCAATATGAACCATTCCTGGATATCCTACTACTTCTGTTGTAAATACACGGTCTGCATAGCTTTCTTTTACTGGCATAATGCAGTTTGTTGTATAAAGAATTGCACCTGGAACACTGGCAAATTCTTTTTGCTGATTCTGCCATGCAGTACCAAAATTGCCTTTTAGATGAGGATATTCTTTTAATAATGGATAAGCATGTGCTGGTAACATTTCACCATGAGTATAAACATTTACGCCCTTGTCCTTTGTCTGCTCTAATAATAATTTTAAATCATATAAATCATGACCGGTGATAATAATGAAAGGTCCTTTTTCAACAGTTAAAGATACCTTAGTAGGAGCTGGTACACCAAATGCTTCTTTGTTTGCATCACTTAATACCTGCATTACAGTATAGTTTGCTTTACCAGTTT
>CABUZU010000167.1 GCA_902496125.1 uncultured Lachnospiraceae bacterium | reverse complement strand
TCAAAACTTAGAAATTGCCATACCTATAGAGATTCTGAACCTACTACCTCTATTCTTACTATTACATCAAACGTTGTATATGGTAAGGCTACAGGTTCTTTACCAGATGGAAGAAAAGCAGGAGAACCATTAGCACCAGGTGCAAATCCATCTTATGGAGCAGAAGAAAATGGTTTACTTGCATCATTAAATTCCGTTGCAAAATTACCTTATGAAGAAGCATTAGATGGAATTTCAAATACTCAGACCATTAATCCATCTGCACTTGGAAACTCAGGAGAAGAAAGAATTTTTAATTTAGTACGAGTTTTAGACGGTTACTTTAGCCAAGGAGCACATCATTTAAATGTCAATGTATTTGGTAAAGAAAAATTAATCGATGCAATGGAACATCCAGAAAAAGAAGAATATGCAAACTTCACAATCCGTGTATCTGGATATGCAGTTAAATTCATTGACTTAACTAGAGAACAACAGATGGATGTTATCACAAGGACATGCCATACCAGAATCTAAAGGTCAAAAAGCTTTCATGCTTGCATGAAAAAGCTTTTGAACTTGAGATTCGCCCAAACATGAGAAATTGCGATTTACTATGTAAATCAGCAAATTTCGAATGTTTGTAGGATTGTGGGAGCAACTTGTTGCGAAACAATCCGTGGTATGACAATAGTAAAAATAGGAGAAGGAGAATTCTATGCCAGACGAAAGAATTGGATACATTCATTCTTTAGAAAGTTTTGGCTCTGCTGACGGACCGGGCGTTCGTTACATCATTTTTTTAAGTGGATGTCATATGCGTTGTAAATATTGTCACAATCCAGACACTTGGAAACTAAAGTCTGACAAGGAATATACGCCGACCAAACTTTTGGAAATTGCAAGTAAATACCGTCCTTATTGGGGTGATGAGGGCGGTATTACTGTCAGTGGAGGAGAACCATTACTTCAGATTGACTTTTTATTAGAGCTTTTTACAAAAGCAAAGCAAATGGGAATCAACACCACCCTTGATACGAGTGGAAATCCATTTACAACAAAAGAGCCCTTCTATTCTAAATGGAAGAAACTGATGCAAGTAACCGATTTAGTAATGTTAGACATTAAGCACATTGATGAGAAAAAGCATAAAGAACTTACCGGGCAGTCCGTTAGTAATATCCTAGAGATGGCAAGGCAGATGTCAGACCTTGGAGTATCGATGTGGATTCGCCATGTATTAGTACCTGGAATTAATGATAGTGATGAGGAACTTTACCGTCTATCCGAGTTTATTCATAGCTTAAAGACAGTAAAGAAAGTAGAGATTCTTCCTTATCATACACTCGGTGTTTTTAAATGGAAGAATTTAGGAATTCCTTATTCATTAGAAGAAACAAACCCGCCGACACAAGAAAGTGTAGAAAATGCGAAAAAAATACTTGACACAGCCTCTTACTTGTGCTAGACTATTAACGCTGTGAAACAAGAAGTAGAGTATCCACTCTCACCTTAGCACTTTATGATAGTGACTTGGGTTTTAATATGCTTTTGACAATATCGAGCGTAAAGTGGATAGTCTGCCTATCCATTTTTTTTTATGGTGAAAATTTTTTTTGGAGGTGCACAACTATTAGTGATTTAATGATTAACGAGCAGATTCGTGATAGAGAAATTCGTGTAATCGGCGTAAATGGTGAACAGCTTGGAATTATGTCAGCAAGAGATGCAATGAAATTAGCTCAAGAAGCTGAACTAGACTTAGTAAAGGTCGCACCAAGTGCAAAGCCACCGGTATGTAAAATCATCGATTACGGTAAATACCGTTATGAGATGGCAAGAAAAGAAAAAGATGCGAAAAAGCGTCAGAAAACAATTGAGATTAAGGAAATTAGACTTAGTCCTAATATTGAAGAAAATGATCTGAACACGAAAGCGAGTGCAGCCAGAAAATTTATTACCAAAGGAAATAAGGTTAAGGTTACTTTGCGTTTCCGTGGCAGAGAAATGAGCCATATGAATCAATCTAAGCATATTTTGGATGATTTTGCTGAGAAATTAGCAGATGTCGCAGTAATCGATAAGCCGTCTAAAGTGGAGGGCAGAAGTTTAGTGATGTTTTTATCAGAAAAACGTTAGGTTAAAAAGCAAAGGAGGACATAGTATTATGCCAAAAATGAAAACTAGCAGAGCAGCTGCAAAACGTTTTAAAAAGACCGGTTCCGGTGAATTAAAGAGAATGAAAGCTTATAAGAGCCATATCCTGACTAAAAAGTCTGCAAAGAGAAAAAGAAACTTAAGAAAAGCAACCATGACTGACAGCACAAACGCTAAAGTTATGAAGAAGATTTTACCTTATTTATAATCAGGATTGGAGGAATAGAGAACTATGGCAAGAGTTAAAGGCGGAATGAGTGCCAAAAAGAAACATAATAGAGTATTAAAACTTGCAAAAGGATATAGAGGAGCACGTTCAAAACAGTACAGAGTTGCAAAACAGTCTGTAATGAGAGCATTAACTTCTTCTTATTCAGGTAGAAAAGAAAGAAAGAGACAGTTCAGAAGATTATGGATTGCACGTATCAACGCTGCTGCACGTATCAATGGACTTTCTTACAGCAAATTTATGTACGGTTTAAAATTAGCTGGTGTTACAATGAACCGTAAAATGTTAGCTGAAATGGCAGTAAACGATGCTGCTGGATTCGCTCAGTTAGCAGAAGTTGCTAAAGCTAAATTAGCATAAGTTTAACTATACAAGATATGTAAGTACTTTTTATGGATTGTTTCCTAAAAAGTACTTGCAATCTAAAAAGACTTAGTGTATAATATATATCGTTGTGTGAGAAACGAGTAACGCAACGGTTGAAAAATCGGAGCGTGGCTCAGTTTGGTAGAGCGTTCGGTTAGGGACCGAGAGGTCGCAGGTTCGAATCCTGTCGCCCCGACTAGTGCGTAAGCACACAAAACTACATAAGTGTCTGTAGCTCAGCTGGATAGAGCAACGGCCTTCTAAGCCGTGGG
>CABUZU010000166.1 GCA_902496125.1 uncultured Lachnospiraceae bacterium | reverse complement strand
GATGCTAAGAAAGTAGAAGAAGAAATTAAGACAATGCCAAACTACTTCGCAGATTATGACACAACAGTACATTTTATTAGTGAAGAAGAATTAGAGAAAAACCACAGTGGAATTCCTCATGGTGGATTTGTTCTTAGAAGTGGTGTAACAGGTTGGGAAAAAGAGAATAAACATATTATTGAATATCGTTTAAAATTAGATTCCAATCCAGAATTTACTTCAAGCGTTTTAATTGCTTATGCAAGAGCAGCTTATCGTTTAAATAAAGAAGGTCAGAGCGGTTGTAAGACTGTATTTGATATTGCACCAGCTTATTTAAGTGCAAAAAGTGGCGAAGAACTTCGTGCACATTTATTATAATAATAAAAATAGAAGTGTCCAATTGGCACTTCTATTTTTTTATCGTCAGTTTAAAACTAGCACTTGTTTTTTTATAATTTTTACTAGCGGCAGCAGTTGCTGTAATTGTAACCTTTCCTGCCTTTAACAATTTAACCTTACCATTTTTATCAACAGTTGCTATTTTTTTATTACTTGATTTATAAGTAATCTTACCATCAGTTTTTTTTGTCTTAAAAGAATTTTTAAATGTTTTGTCCTTTAGTTTCTTTGTGACCGAGGTTTGTTTAAATGCTAGTTTTGCATTTGAAATTGTAACAACTAAGTTATAAGATGCTTTACTAGATGTATAAGCAGTAGTAGCAGAAGATGATGCAGTAATTGTACATTTTCCTACTTTTTTAAGAGTTACTTTACCAGTATTATCAACGGTTGCAATATTTTTATTGCTAGAAGAATAAGTAATTTTACCATTGGTATTTTTCGTAGATACTTGGTAAGTAAATGCAGATGGAGTATAGGTCTTTGTAATACTGCTATTTTTAAAAGCTAAGCTTCCTGTTTTTCTGTTTTTAATATCTGCTTCATAGGAAGTAGTAGATAATTTTGGTAAGGTAAACTTAACGTTAAAATCGTTAAAATAATTGAAGGCAGTGCGTTCCGCATTTACTTTTTTATCATTCATACCCTTATCATTTGATCCTAATAAAAGGTATAAATTATTAGCACCCGTATCATTCCAAGTCACATCTACCAAATACCATTTATCATAAACTCTTACATAGTTCCATTCATGGTTACCAGAATCGGTACTACCAACAACAGTAACACAGGAGCTGCGAAGTCCAAATGCATCACATAATACTTTAAAACTTTTAGCATAGCCACCACAAATCATAAGTCTAGAAGTACTGCCGTAAGGACTACTAATAAAAGCATTAGCAGAAGTACTTGCGTAGTTGTAACTATTATCATATAAATACATGGAAGCGATAACATCGTAATCTACACGATTACATAGATATTGATTAATCGCTTTATAAATAGTTACAGGATTTGTGCTATTGTTAATGCTTTTCTTAATTTGACTTACTGCGTTGTTAACCCCTTTTTCATAATTAGAAATGAGCTTTGACGCACCTGGAAAAAATTCACCTTGATATTTATCTTGGGTAACGTCATCGGTATAAGGATAAATATAGGCAACGGTGATTGTGCCTTTGTATCCACTAGAAGCCTTTTTGACTTTGATATCCATACTGTAAGCAACATTATATAGCCAAAAAACTTCCGGATAATCTGCTAAGAAAGCGTCTCTAGCATAGGTATAGCTTTTTAAAATTTTGGCATAGGCATTTTCGTATTCTTTTGAATATCTATTAAGATAGCCATTAATTAGTGTGGCTTTAAAAGAAACGGAAATGTTTTTAGTAGGTTCAAAACCGGTTGTCTTTTTCTTCGTATAAAAATGAGAGACTAACATGTTATAGATAGCTTTAGCGTCTCCAGAAAGT
Source organism: uncultured Lachnospiraceae bacterium (assembly GCA_902496125.1). Classification (GTDB taxonomy): domain Bacteria; phylum Bacillota; class Clostridia; order Lachnospirales; family Lachnospiraceae; genus TWA4. Next base: position 1,211 of record CABUZU010000166.1, on the reverse strand, counting down.
TGATTGCCATATCGTGTATTATAAAAACTTAATAGGTGAACTTCATCATTAAGTCCTCCATTATTTGAATTAGGAACTGTATAAATATCATCTTCTCGTATTTTTATTGTGGTAGTTTTTTCTTTCGCAAATACAGGAATCGTATTAGTGAACATAAAAATTAGAAAGAAAAGTCCACATAAAAAAAATATCTTTTTATATGTATTCATCGTTCATCCTCTTTGATATTTGTATATACAAAGTTAGTATACTATAATCCAAAATTTTTTACAATCATTTTGTTGACGGTGAAAGTAGCTTTTCCAGTTGATGATAAAAAATGTAAATTTGAATGGAACAAGGAAGATGGTATTTTAAAAGTAAATTTACCAGAAGAAAAAATGGCAAGACTTTTAGAAATTTTTTAGAAATCTTTTAGTAGACGTTTTTGCATAAATTTGGTATACTTATGTCTTGTGAAGTTGTTACGTAAAATCTAAAAAGTAAGGGAAAATAGAATGGATAAAAAACAATTCATTAATGAATTAGTGGATGCTTTGGCAGGGGAAGTTCCTAGTCAAGTGATTTCAGAAAATGTAAATTATTATAGGAATTATTTCGTGGAGGAATCTGCAAAGTCACACCGCAGTGAAAAGGAAATTATTGAAGAGTTAGGTTCCCCAAGATTAATTGCACGCTCAATTATTGATGCTTATCAAGCAGAGCACGGTCCATATAGTGGAGATAGTAGTGAGAAAAGCACTACTACAGATGATGGCGAGACTAAGGTTTCCAATCATTCATCTAGTGGATGTGGGGTGTTTGCTTTTATCGTGGTAATGGTTGCATTTTTAGTGGTAATGACAGTAATGAGAGTGATTTTGTCAATTCCAGGTTTAATTATTTTAATTGTACTGGCTTTGGTTTTGGCATTTTATCGTTCAGGCAGGAGGTAAAAGGTTTTGGAAATAAGACAGATGAATTTAGAGGAAGTTACAAAGGTATATGAAGAAGAATTGGTGATGGATTTTCCAGAGGATGAGGTAAAACCTTTAAAGAAAATTATAAAATTAATTAACGAAGGTACTTATGTAGCTTGGGGATTTTATGATGAGGAAAGACTTTTAGCCTATGCATGGATTTGTACACCAAAGAATGGCAAACTTATTTTATTAGATTATTTTTCAGTATGTCGTGGCAAAAGGGGAAGAGGATATGGTTCTCGTTTCCTT
>CABUZU010000165.1 GCA_902496125.1 uncultured Lachnospiraceae bacterium | reverse complement strand
GATTCCATTCTTTTTGCCATGGCTAACCCTGTTCCTGAAATTATGCCTAATGAAGCAAAGCGTGGTGGTGCTGCTGTTATTGCAACTGGTCGAAGTGATTTACCTAACCAGATTAATAACGTACTTGTATTCCCTGGCGTATTCCGTGGTGCTTTCGATGTATGCGCTAGTGATATTAACGAAGAAATGAAAATTGCTGCTGCGAAAGCTCTTGCTGATATGGTAACAGACGATAAATTAAATGCAGAATATATCATTCCTTATGCATTTGATCGAAATGTAGGAAAAACTGTTGCAAAGGCTGTTGCAGATGCTGCAATTAAAACTGGGGTTGCAAGAATCAAATAAAGGGAGAATACCATGATACGAACAATTTCAACCGATGAAATTACAAAAGCAATTCGTGAAATGTGTATTGAAGCCAATCATACACTTTCACCCGATATGAAAGCTGCTTTAGAAAAAGCAATTCAGGAGGAGAAATCTCCTCTTGGCAAAAAAGTGCTTTCACAATTAGAAGAAAATCTACAGATTGCCAAAGATGAAATGATTCCAATTTGTCAAGATACAGGTATGGCTGTTATCTTTATGGAAATCGGACAAGATGTTCATATTGAAGGTGGCAATCTAATGGATGCTGTAAATGAGGGCGTTCGCCTAGGCTATGTCGAAGGCTTTCTTCGTAAGTCTGTAGTAGCTGACCCACTAATTCGTGAAAATACGAAGGACAATACTCCTGCTATTTTACACACCAGTATTGTACCAGGAGATCAATTAAAAATTACATTGGCACCAAAGGGATTTGGCAGTGAAAATATGAGCCAAGTGATTATGCTAAAGCCTGCTGATGGCATTGAAGGTGTTAAACATGCTATTTTAAATGCGGTTAAAAACGCAGGGCCTAACGCTTGTCCTCCTGTTGTAGTAGGTGTTGGTATTGGCGGAGACTTTGAAAAAGCTGCACTAATGGCAAAACATGCTCTAACTCGTAACGTTTCAGAACATTCTACCATTCCTTATGTAAAGGAAATGGAAATCGAATTATTAGAACGTATTAATAAAAGTGGTATCGGTCCAGGTGGACTTGGGGGCAGTCAAACTGCACTTGCTATCAACATTGAAACTTATCCAACCCATATTGCTGGACTTCCTGTTGCCATTAATATGTGCTGCCATGTCAATCGTCATGCAGTACGTGTATTATAGGAGGTTTTGTTATGGAATATCATTTAAATGTCCCTCTAAATCAAGAGGATATTAATAAGCTTCGTAGCGGTGACTATGTTTACCTTACTGGCACTATTTATGTTGCCAGAGATGCTGCACACAAACGAATGGATGAAACCTTAAATGCAAATAAACCTCTTCCATTTGATTTAAAAGGCAATACCATTTATTATATGGGACCATCTCCTGCTAGAGAAGGAAGACCAATTGGTTCAGCCGGTCCTACCACCGCAACTCGTATGGACCGCTATGCCCCTCGTCTATTAGATTTAGGACTTAATGCGATGATTGGTAAAGGCAAACGTTGTGATGCCGTTATGGATGCTATTTTACGAAATAAAGCGGTATATTTTGCTGCTGTAGGCGGTGCAGGTGCATTACTTTCTAAATGTATCCTCTCTTCACAGGTTATTGCCTATGAGGATTTAGGAGCAGAAGCAATTAGAAAGCTAGAAGTAGAAAACTTTCCAGTTGTCGTTGTTGCTGACTGTGTTGGCAACAATTTATATCAGAGTGCAATTAAAGAATATTGCACAGAATAGCGAAAAAGTACGTACTAGACAGACAAAAGTACGTACTTTTAACATTTTTTTAAAAAGTACACTAAAAATGTAGAAAAAACTATTTTTTTATTTGACAAGTATTCATTTTTCTGCTAGACTCGGTTAAACTAAATTCACACAAACTAACTAAATGAAAGGAAGGTTCAGTTACCTATGGGAACAATTATTGGCGAAGGCATTACTTTTGATGATGTTTTATTAGTACCTGCTTATTCTGAGGTTATTCCAAATCAGGTAGATTTATCTACTCAATTAACGAAAAAAATCAAATTAAATATTCCAATGATGAGTGCTGGTATGGACACAGTAACAGAAGGCCGTATGGCTATTGCAATTGCAAGACAGGGTGGTATTGGTATCATCCACAAAAATATGTCAATCGAGGCACAGGCTGATGAAGTTGACAAAGTAAAAAGATCAGAAAATGGCGTAATTACAGACCCTTTCTTTTTATCTGCAGAACATACTTTAGGCGATGCAAATGCATTAATGGCTAAGTACAGAATTTCTGGCGTTCCTATCACAGAAGGACGTAAATTAGTAGGTATTATTACTAATCGTGATTTAAAATTTGAAACAGACTTTTCTAAAAAAATCAAAGAATCTATGACTAGCGAAGGATTAATTACTGCTCCTGAAGGTATTACCTTAGAAGAAGCAAAATCCATTCTTGCAAAAGCTAGAAAAGAAAAACTTCCAATCGTTGACAAAGAAGGTAACTTAAAAGGTCTTATCACAATCAAAGACATTGAAAAACAGATTAAATATCCATTATCTGCTAAGGATGAACAAGGTCGCTTACTCTGCGGTGCTGCTGTAGGTATCACAAAGAATGTACTTGCTCGTGTAGATGCTTTAGTAAAAGCTAAAGTTGACGTAATCGTTATTGATTCTGCTCACGGACATTCTAAAAACATTCTTACAACGGTTAAAGAAATTAAAGCAAAATATCCTGATTTACAGGTTATTGCAGGTAATGTTGCTACTGGTGCTGCTACGAAAGCTTTAATTGAAGCTGGTGTAGATGCGGTTAAAGTAGGTATCGGACCTGGTTCTATTTGTACAACCCGTGTTGTTGCTGGTATCGGTGTACCTCAGATTACTGCCGTTATGAATTGCTACAATGTTGCAAAAGAATATGGTATTCCAATCATTGCAGATGGTGGTATTAAGTATTCTGGTGATATTACAAAGGCAATCGCTGCTGGTGCTAATGTATGTATGATGGGTTCCATCTTCGCAGGTTGTGATGAAAGCCCAGGAACTTTCGAATTATTCCAGGGTAGAAAATATAAAGTATACCGTGGTATGGGTT
>CABUZU010000164.1 GCA_902496125.1 uncultured Lachnospiraceae bacterium | reverse complement strand
TTTAGGAAAAAGAGCAAAGGCTGCCGCTTCTGTTATGAACAAATTAGGTGTGGCACAGAAGAATAAAGGACTTAGTGCAGCAGCAAATGCCTTAGTTGATAGTACAGACTATATCCTTTTAGAAAATGAAAAGGATATGAAGGCTGGAATCCAAAAAGGAATGGCAACGGGATTATTAGACCGTTTAAAATTAACTCCAGAGCGAATTGAGGCAATGGCAGAAGGACTTAGACAAATAGTAGCATTAGAAGACCCAGTAGGTGAAGTATTATCGATGAAAACTCGTCCAAATGGTTTGGTAATAGGTCAAAAACGAGTACCATTAGGTGTTATCGGCATTATTTATGAATCACGCCCCAATGTAACAGCCGATGCATTTGGTCTTTGTTTTAAAGCTGGAAATGCAGTAGTATTAAAAGGTGGAAGCGATGCAATTCATTCGAATACTGCAATTGCAAAAGTTATTCGAGAGGCATTAAAGGTAAATGGTTTGCCAGAAGATGCACTTTGCTTTTGTGAAGACACGAATAGAGAGACTACAACTGCTCTTATGAAGCTTAGAGAATATATTGACGTATTAATTCCAAGAGGAGGGGCAGGATTAATTCAAGCCGTTGTAAAAAATAGTACAATCCCTGTAATTGAGACTGGTACGGGTAATTGTCATGTTTATATTGATGAAAGTGCTGACTTAGATATGGCAGTTTCCATTATTATTAATGCAAAAACACAAAGAGTAGGTGTTTGCAATGCCTGCGAATCAATTGTCATACATGAAAAAGTAGTAGACCAGGTAATGGATAAATTAGTAAGTGCATTAAAAGCACATCAAGTAGAGATTCGTGGAGACAAAAAGGCAAGAGAAGCTTCTGATGAAATTTTACCAGCAACCGAAGAGGATTGGAAAACTGAATATTTAGATTACATCGTATCTATCAAAACGGTTTCTTCTATTGATGAAGCAATTGAGCATATTAATAAATATAATACCGGTCATTCAGAAGCAATTATTACGAATGACTATAATCATTCACAGAAGTTTTTAAATGAAATCGATGCAGCAGCAGTATATGTAAATGCATCTACACGATTTACCGATGGATTTGAGTTTGGATTTGGAGCAGAGATTGGGATTAGTACCCAAAAGCTCCATGCAAGAGGTCCTATGGGACTAAAAGAATTAACAACAACAAAATATATTATTTATGGAAATGGACAGATACGTCCATAAGAATAGAAAGAGGAAATTTATGGCAGAGTTAAAGATACCGATGACAGAACCAGAACGTCAGTTATATTTTATTGAATTATGTAAAGAAATCATTGCTAAAAAATCAAAAGAAGCTGGACGTTCATTAAAAGCCGTCGTTTGCAACTATGGTTGTCAGATGAATGCTAGAGACTCAGAGAAACTAATGGGTATTCTAGAAAATATTGGTTATGAAATTGTAGATGAAGAAGACCATGCAGATTTTGTAATTTATAATACTTGTACGGTAAGAGATAATGCCAATCAAAAGGTTTATGGTCGTTTAGGATATTTAAAGAACTATAAGAAGAAAAATAAAGACTTAATGATTGCAATGTGTGGTTGCATGATGCAAGAACAAGTAGTAATTGATAAGATTAAAAAGAGCTATCGTTTCGTAGATATTATTTTTGGTACCCACAATGTATTTAAGCTTGCTGAATTATTATATGAGAGATTAACCTCTGATACGATGATTATTGATATTTGGCAAGAAACCAATGCAATTGTAGAAGATTTACCAGTAGACCGTAAATATGCATTTAAATCTGGTGTCAATATTATGTATGGCTGCAATAACTTCTGTAGTTATTGTATCGTTCCTTATGTTAGAGGTAGAGAGCGCAGTAGAAAGCCAGAAGAAATCATAAATGAAGTAAAAAGACTTGCAAGTGAAGGCGTTACAGAGGTTATGTTACTTGGACAAAATGTAAACTCTTATGGTAAAAATTTAGAAACACCAATGAGTTTTGCAAGCCTTTTAGAAGAAGTAGAAAAGGTAGAGGGAATTGAAAGAATTCGTTTTATGACTTCTCATCCAAAGGATTTATCAGAAGAGCTTATTCAGGTAATGAAAAAGAGTAAAAAGATTTGTAAACATTTACATCTTCCATTACAATCAGGAAGTAGTCGTATCCTAAAACAGATGAACCGTCGTTATGATAAGGAAAAATACTTAGCTCTTGCTAAGAGAATTAAAGAAGAAATTCCGGATATCGCACTTACAACGGATATTATTGTTGGTTTCCCTGGCGAAACAGAGGAAGACTTTGAAGAAACTTTAGATGTAGTAAGACAGGTAAGATACGATAGTGCATTTACATTCATTTATTCAAAGAGAACAGGAACTCCTGCTGCTGCAATGGAAAACCAAGTACCAGAAGAAGTTTCAAAGCCTCGTTTCCAAAAATTATTACATTTAGTACAGCAAATTGCATCTGAGGAATGTGAAAAGAGAGTAGGACAGGTAAAAGAAGTACTTGTAGAAGACCATAGCAGTCGTGAAGGAATGATGTCAGGAAGATTAAGTGAAAATAGTGTGGTTCACTTTGTCGGAGATGAAAGTTTGATTGGAAAAATTGTAAAAGTGAAGCTTTTAGAGGCAAAAGGTTTCTATTATATTGGTCAGTTAGAGGACTAAAATCCACTTTACGACAAAAAAATAACAATTTTTTAAAAAAATTGCAAAAAATCTCTTTACGAAATCGAAATTTTGTGAGAGAATAGGAATGTTGAATACGTAAGTCCTACTAACATCCCCAATGTTAGTGGTAGTGTTAGTACGGATAGGTAGATTTTGGAAAGTCTATTACAACATGTTTTGAAAGGAGTATTACTAATGATTTATTCACAGGAAGTTGAAAACATGTGCCCAGTAGCTCAGGGAGTTAATCACGGTTGTGCCCCCATCCCTGAAGAAGCAAAATGGGTTAAAGCTAAAAATGTGGAAGATATCTCAGGTTTAACACACGGTATTGGTTGGTGTGCGCCTCAGCAGGGTGGATGTAAATTAACATTAAACGTTAAGGAAGGTATCATTCAGGAAGCTTTAGTTGAAACCATCGGATGTTCAGGTATGACTCATTCTGC
>CABUZU010000163.1 GCA_902496125.1 uncultured Lachnospiraceae bacterium | reverse complement strand
TTAAAAACAAGATTTACATCTAGCATTTCGCAACCATTCTCTTTAATTAAATTAAATGCTTCACTATAATAATGATGACTAATTAACATATGAACAAAATTTAAGAAATCCTTACTTCCGACTAAAACTTTTGCCTCCATTAAGACAGCAACATCGCAAGAAGCTTTTTGATTTTTTGAATAATATTCTATACATTCATGCATCATTTGCTTTCTTAAATTTTCATTCATTCTCTCATCATTGATATATTGTTCAAACAGTGCAATATCTTCTTTCGTATAAGTAGCTTTTGTCATCATCTGCATTAAATAATGGTTCATAACAACAGGATGCTCTGGAATTAAAAGCTCACATCGTTCTTTTAGCTGCTTATTTTCATAAACTATTTTATCCGTATATTCAATATTCGTTAATTGTCTTTTTTTTGTATCTTGTAAAATAATCACATATTCATCCGAGAAAATCGGTAAATAAGCAAATCCTTTTCTAAAAGGTACTTCTATCTGTTTATCATAGGTTTGACAAACAAGAGAAGTAATTTTTGGATTCTTACAAGTAATTTTATGTGTAAATAAAAGAGTATAAAATTTCTGTGCCAATGTCGTATCCATTTGTGTTAAATCAACGTTTTTCTCGTATAATACAGAAAGCTCTGGGTCTAAGCTTTCTTGAACTACGACTTTTTCTACATAGTCTTTGATAACCTCTTTATATCTACTATAAATCAATTCATCTAAGCTATAAAACTCTGTTACATTACAATACAATTTTTTATAAATCTGAACATCAATCGGACGGTCATAAGAATAATACAATACCAATGTTTTTGGAAATCTTTCATGATAATTTTCTGGCAACGAATAAATATAGTAATCATATAACCTTGTGATTCGAATATCTTCTTTTACACCCTTTTCATACCATGAAAAATACTTTTCCCCTTGGCAATCTGCACGAATTAATAACTCACAAATATTTTTAAGAATGCCCTTTAATGGATACAATTCATAAATTCTTTGATACATTCTAAATAATACTGGACGAAAACGCTTATTAGCATTATTTGGAAGACAGGCAAGATTTGCAACCTCTTTGGTCAGTTCATTCTTATTTAACAAATATCTAAAAATGCAAGTTTCAAATTCATCAATTCGTTGAATCATCTTAGGATTTTGCAATAAACATCTCGCTCCAATTGCAATAAAATAGCGACTCTTACTTTCGATATTATAAAGTTTTTTTGCCCACTGATAGACTAAAAAGGTGTCACCTCTAAACGCTTCATCAACTTGCACCCTTAATAAAAAAATCAAGCTTTTAATCCCGTCTTCTTTTTCTAGTTCCTCTTTTAAACATGTACTCGCGTCTTCTTTTGTTGATGTAATAAGTAAATACATCGCATAGAAAAACGGATTTTTTTCCTTTTCAATTATCACTGTATTTTTTATTGGCTTTAAACGTTCTAATCCATTTTGTTTATCAAAATAAGCTTCAATCAAAAGATATTTTAGATTTTCAGGGTCTTTTTTTCGAATAACCTCTAATGATTTTTTCAAATCTTCAACTAATAAATCATTGTTCCAATCCGTTTCTAATAAACGAATATGCGTATCCGTAAACTTAAAAATTTCCTTACGACAACTCTCTATCTGTTCTTCTTCACTATCTAAATAACCTACAATCTCTACTTCACATTTACAATAAGGAGACTCTACTACAATTCTTCCATAGTTATTGCCTCCATGCATAAATTCCTGATTTAATCGATAAGAAATACAAGCTTGTTCGTCTTTAAAATCTTCCTCTACTAATTCGTTTTGATTTAGCTCAATAAATGCATCTTCTGAGGAAATTTTAATATTACAAGCACCCCATTGGTCTAAGACTACATAGAAATTTCCAACAAGTTTTCTATCCTTTACCTTCGTTAAAATTCTTTCGGGTTCTACATGAAAGGTTACTGGTGGTTTTTGCTTTGTTGCAACTAAAAATTCTTCTAAAAAATAAGGTTGTGGGGTCTCTTTTTGTAATCCTCTATAAAAGAGCTGCTGTTTTATTCCCTTCATCATACTTTGGGTAGAAAATTCTGGTAAGGAAAAGACCATTCTAGCTCCCTTTGGCCAATCCTTTGCCATCTGAACAAGCTCTTGCATCGTATCTGGCATTCCATCATAATCTTGTGTATCCGCGTCTTCATTTGTAAACGAACAAGGAATTTGTAAACTTCCACAATTAGTTTCTATAAAAATAGTTGCTTTTAAATACCCTGTTAACTCTAATGAGAACGCAGAAACTTCATAATGAATCATTGCTTGCTGTCCATGAAAGCTCTTTTCTTTTAATTTCAACAATGGATTGTCTGTATACAACAAACCACGTATCCTTTGTTCGGATGAACTTTTTACTACAAAACTCCCCTCAAAAACCTCATTTTTCGCTAATTGTTTTTCAATTTTAGTGGGTTGTACAATCGGAGGGTTTGTCATCCATTCAATCTCTCCGCTTGCTAAAGCTTGTATTTTATTTTTCATTCATCTCCCTCCTTCCTTATTTTATCAAGATGTTCTTTCATCACTTTTTCATATCCTAAATCTCCCGGATGATAAAAGGTTGTTCCTTCTACTTCATCTGGTAAATATTGTTGTTTTACATAATGGTTTGGATAATCATGTGCATATTGATATCCAATTCCTCGATTTAACTTCTTCGCTCCACTATAATGACAATCTTGCAAATAAGGAGGAATACTCTTAATTGACCTATTTTTCACATCCTCTAATGCCTTATCAATTGCTAAATAACAGCTATTACTCTTAGGTGCCAAAGCCACATAAATTGCAGCCTGCGATAAAATAATTCTTGCTTCTGGCATTCCTATTCTTTCCACTGCCTGTGCACAAGCGACTGCGACTTGAATTGCCTGTGGGTCTGCAATTCCAACATCTTCACAAGCACAAATCATAATTCGACGTGCAATAAATTTAATATCCTCTCCGGCATATAACATCCTAGCTAAATAGTAAACTGCTGCATCAGGGTCGGAACCTCTCATACTTTTTATAAATGCTGAAATCGTATCATAATGATTTTCACCATTTTTATCATAACGAATTGTCTTTTTTTGTACACATTGTGAAATGACATCTACATCAATATGA
>CABUZU010000162.1 GCA_902496125.1 uncultured Lachnospiraceae bacterium | reverse complement strand
TTTAAAGTGGACTCTTCATGTGTAATATGAGAGGCTTTATCATACTGGTAGCTATGTTCTTCTTCATTCTTTGTCGTGTCATTGCTTTCATTATAGGTCATAGATAACACTCTGTCAAATGCATCATATGTATAATTACGTTGTACATATTGATTTCCTGTTCCAGTAAAATCTTCATAATCTTTACGACTTAAAACCTTACCATCCGCAGTATAAGTATATTCTGTTATCGTACGAACGCTACCATCTTTTAAATGAGCTGTAACCTTTTCTAATTGTTTGTTTACATTATAATGATAATTTAAGCCATTTACTCCATTCACATCAAAAGCATAAGAAACGGATGCACAAGTACCATCCTCATTATAAGTATAACTACGTAAATGGTTTGCTTTTTGATTTTCATCCAAACGATCGGTTCCATCCACTTCCCAAGATTCTACTAATTCACCAAGCGTATTATAGGTATATCCTGTGTAACGTAATGGTATAGATTCCTCTCCTTTTTGGTCACTCATTCCAATAACATGTCCTGCATTGTCATAAATATAAGTGGTTGAATGCTGAATTTGACCATTCGCATCATAGGATTCTAATTCTTTTAAACGATTTTGGCTATCATAGGTATAAGAAAGATAACTTTTATCGGATTGAATCTGTTTTATTAAATTGCCTTCTTCATCATATTCATAAGAAGTTTTGATTTCTTTTCCTGAACCTGAATAAGAAGTATACAAAGTTCTTTCTGCACCATCTTGTAAAGTTGTACTTGTACTTCCATTTGCATAAGTTGTAACTACTTTACTATTTCCATCCGTATCTGTACTATACGCATAAGAAGTAATTCCCTTGTTTTCTTTTACAGATAATAAACGTCCGCTTTCATCATACGTGTACCAGGTTTTATTTCCTAATTCATCTACATCACAAGTGACATTTCCTCTTATATCATATATTTGACTAGTATGAATACTGCTGTCTGCTACAACAAAAGCTCCCTCTTTGTAAATAGGTTGTGAAATCGTATCGGTTGCATTTCCTTCTTGGTTATAAATAGATAATACCATTGAAGTAATTTTATTATCTGAATCAGTAGAAAGAATCTGTGCATATTTTTGTCCCGAACGGTCATATAATGCATCTTGATTCATTCCATTTGCCGTTGTACGTATGGTTTGTCCACAGCCATCTAGACATGTAATGGTTTGGGCTCCTGAGGCATCTGTATTCGTTTCTTTTACCGCATTTTGAATGGTTACCGTATTATTTCCTTCTCCATTTTTTACGGCTACATTTCCATAGCCATAAGAAACAGTAGAAGTACGGCTCTTTCCATCCGCTGTTATTTTAGTAGAAATCACACGATTTCGATTGTCATAAGTATAAGTGGTTGTGGTTCCATCTGTAATGACTTCACTTTTAATCTGTCCATTTGGATAATAAGAAGTTTCCTGCGTTTGTGCGATTTCTCCATCTTTATCATAGGTTTGTTCCTTTAATACTCTTCCCATAAAATCATAAGTGTAAATAGTTTTACTACCATCTGAATTTACAGTACTTAATAGATTTCCCATCGCATCATATTCATTTTCTGATGAAGTTTCAATTCCACCAATTTCATTTTCTTCCGTTAGGAGATTTCCCTCTTCGTCATAACTTTCTTTGGAACTACTAACTTTTTGACCATCTTCTTTTCTGATTGTAGACTTTTGATGACCTTCTATCTCTTCTTCCCCATTCGTAGAATCTGTATACGTATAGAGGCTTACTTGATTTGCAATATGGTCTTTTTCTTGTGTTACTCGACCTGCTTCATCATAGGTATAACTTGTATCTGAAAGTATCGTTCTCTCTTTCGTTGTAGTTTCTTTGGTAACTAGATTGGAATTTGTCTGATTGCCATAGGCATAAACCGTTACATTTCCATTTTCATCCGTATCTTTTTTAATATTTCCTTGACCATCATATTCGGTCTTAGAAGTTTTCGTGCCTGTATGGAATACCACTTTACCATTTTCAACCGTTTCCCATTCCACCTCTTCTGAGGTTGCAACCAAACAATTATTTTCATAGGTATAGCTCGTTTTACGTCCTAATGCATCCATAGAAGTCACAACATTTCCTGCATCATTCCAATTAACACTTGCTGTTGAAATAACTCCATCAGAAGAAGTCTTCTTTGTAACCGTCGTCTTCTTATTGGTGTTATCATAAGAAAATACCGTCTTTTCTCCATCTGGCAAAGTTAAAGTTTGAACCCTTGATGCCGTATCATAACTTAATCCATAACCATTATTTTCTGCATCGTAAATAGAACTTACTTTTCCATCTTTCCAAGTATATTTATAAGTTACACTTTGTGAACCATCTGCACTTTTTCTTGTCATCGATGCTAAATACAATCCACTATATGTATAATTTAATGTACTTTTATCTGGTAAAGTAATCGTTTTAACTAATAAGTGGTCTCCTTGATTTGCATCTTGATAAGTAAACTTTAATTCTTTCCCAGTTGACGCTTCCACATAAGAAAGCATTCCTTGTTTTTCATCATAATGAAGAATCATCCAAGTACCAGTGGGTTCTGTAATTGCAATCACTTGTCCACTACTATTAAAATACCAATTCTTTTGGCTTTTATCTTCTAAACGATATTTCCAAGAAATTTCTTGTTCATCCTCTAACTCTAGAACTTCACCTTTTACTTCTTTACTTTCATATAGATGTAATTCTTTAGTTCCATCGGATAGATAACTTCCATCTGCTTGTTTACTTAAATGTTCAATAGTTCCCGAACCATCCTTATAAACATAAGAATCTACTTGTTGTCCATTGGAATCACATACACGTAAAATTTCTAGATTGAAATTGTGATCCCAACCATTGCCAAATGCTGTCTTAGCACTTGATTGACTATTATAAGTACGTGTAATACCAAATTCTAATTCAGAAGAAGGAAGCTTGATATCTTCTTGTTGATAAACAAAATTACCTTTGCTTTTTTCTACTTGTCCATTACCAACTGGATTACTAAATTCTTCATATCCCCAATAATCCTTAATTCCCAAACGTTTATCATATTCATCTTTTGAAACAACTGTACTTGATACTTCATTTGAGAAACTACCTTTTTCAATTACACTTCCACTATTATTAGTACGTACTGCACGAACTTTGTA
>CABUZU010000161.1 GCA_902496125.1 uncultured Lachnospiraceae bacterium | reverse complement strand
TGTTCAGATTCACACCAGCAGCGACATTGAAGTTTGATTCCTGTCTCTTCTAGGGAGCAAACTGCGACTTCCACGCCTCTATCTAATAGTACATTTTCTTGTTTTTCTAAGATATTAAGTAGTACTTTCTTAGCCATACTTAAATCGGCTTGATAAGAAAGGGTAACATTTACGTCGACTCTTCGCTGGGGCATGGCAGAAACGTTTACCAAGCGGTCATTAGAAATGGTACCGTTTGGAATGACGATTTTTTTATTGTCAACGGTTAAAAGTTCGGTATAAACGAGTCCGATGGATTGAACCGTTCCTTCATTTCCACCTTCTGCAATGTAGTCTCCAACCTTATAAGGTTTTAAAAGTAAAATCAAGAGTCCACCAGCAAAGTTTGAAAGGCTTCCTTGTAAGGCTAGACCGATTGCAACACCGGCAGAACCGATGATAGCAGCAAACGAAGTTGCCTCGTAGCCTAAGACTCCTAGTGCAAACATGACTAAGATTAGATATCCTAAAGCCTGCAATAAGTAATTTAAAAATTTGGTAACAGTGACATCAACGTTTGAGCGAGCAAGGGCTTTATCAACAATTTTTAATAAAATGTTTAAAATAAAGCGACCGATTAAAAAGAATATAATTGCAAAAACAACTTTGACTCCCATCGTTAATGCACTGCCAGAGAAACTGTCAAACCAATTTTTTAATAGGTTGACTTGCTCGGTAACAGTGGAATTGACTTCTTCTACACCAGCTTCAATATTTGAGTTATCCATAGTGACCTCCTTTTCTTTTTCTTGTGTTTTTCAAAAACTTATTATACACTAGTAGTAAAAAAATAGAAAGGGAAAATCATGCTTATTTGTTTATTAGACCAATATTTTAAAAATAAAGTAGAGAAGATGACGAAGATAAGATATCTTTTTAATGGACATTTAAAAATTTCAAAAACTCATAATTATGGGTTATGTTTAAACAAATTAGAGAAACATCCTAAAATTGCAAAAATCCTATCTGGTCTATGCTTAATCGGATATCTAATTTATTGTTTTCCACGTTATGGAATTGGTACATATCTTGTGGCTTTTGGTGGAGCTAGTAATTTATACGATAGGATAAAAAGGGGCTATGTGGTGGACTATATTCAATTTCCGAAATCAAAATATAAGTCAAAAGTAGTCTATAATCTTGCGGATTTTGAGATTTTTCTAGGGTTATTTCTAACAATTTGCAAGGAGTTAAAGAAAGCGTCGTAGTTCTTCGAAGGTATGGTAGAGGTCTAAAGTGCCATATCCCCATTCTTTATTGGGATAGGAAAGTTCGGGATTCGTTCGAACGCCTACAATTAAGAAAAAATGAATGAAGGTGCCAGTGATAAAGGGCATTCGTTCCTTAGTAACGGCCCATGAAAAGATACAGGCAATGGCACCGGCAGTGATAGCGGTGGCACTACTCGTACCAGTGCTATAACTAAAAGATAGGGTATTTGCTAGTGGACCTAGTATTCTTACACCGGGAGCTGCAAGAGTGGGTTTTATCGTATTGGTTCTAGAATTGCCTCTACCAGAGTTTATATAGATGCTATTGGTTTCGTGATTATAAGCAGCAACGGTAATGATGGAACTGCCATTTGCAGGAACTGTAATTGTAACTTCGTTATATGGTTCTAAAAAGATGGTGTCAGTTGAAATAAAAGGGCGTATGGGCAGCCATAAATCAAAAATTCCGCCAACTTGATACCTATTAAAGATGCGAATCTTCCAAATTCCGCTGTTGGGTGTTAAAAAACGCATACGAATGACTTGACTTCCACCATTATTGCTAATGAGGTAATTAGAAAGTTCAATGATGCTGTTATCTAAGACAAATCGGATAGAGATACTGTATCCAGTAGCCACGGAAGAGGGGTCAATTACATCTCCAGTAGGAGAAACAAATCCAACCGCGTAAATCTGTGGGATATCGGACCATAGCTCGGTGACGAATCCATTTTGTTGTTCCTCTTCTCCAACTAAGATTTCGACTTCTTTATAATCGCTTACATTTTGTATTTGCCCTCGGTAGTGATGAAAAAGTCCAGCTTCATTGCCAGCAGCACAAACTACACAGGTTCTATAGGCATTGCTAAGAAGATTTAAATAGGACTCTAAAAAACAACATCCCATATGTCCGCCCATATTGGTACCAAGTCCTAGGCATATGACAAGGGGAAGATTTAGTCTTTGCTGTAAGGTTACAAGGTAGTGGACACCGGTCATAATATCGTTTTCTTGATAGGCTAAGGTGTCCTCTTTAATTCGGTAGTATTCTTTTAATGTAGATTTTGCTGGTTTTAGCTTGACCATGGCAATTAACGCATCGGAGGCGGCACCTAGAAAGGAGGCAGATTCGATACTACTTCCAGCTGCGACTCCGGCAAGATAGGTGCCATGACCATTTTCATCGGTAGACGGAACGATGGAAGGGTCCGTTAATGCCCAGTTAATTTCTTGTTCGGTGTATTCTGTTCCATATAAAAAGCCTTCAGGGGGTTCACCGTTTTGAATGGTTTGGTCCCAGATAGCTGCAATTCTTGTCTTGCCATTAGAATCTAGGAAGGCAGGATGTCTATAATCAATTCCAGTATCAACAAATCCAATTAATACTCCCCGTCCAGTTAAATTTAATAGAGGCTGGGTTCTAGTTTTTATAATTCCAGCGCTTTCTAGAGCAGAGGTTTGCATGAGTCCATAAAGTTTTGGGATGGCAGAATAACTATTTAGAACTTGGCTTTTCGTTAAATCTTCATTTTTATTAATATAAGCGATATGAAATTGTTCATTGATGGTTTGAATACAGGCCGTGGGATAAGTTGATTTGATGAGATTTAGATAGGCTGATTGTTCTAATTGAACGTCTAAATAATCCTCAGATAGGATATTTTTTCGACAATTTGATAAAGTTTGGTCCATAAAATTTCCTTTAAAATAGGCTTATATTAAGAATATGAAGAGATTTTATGTATTATTCGCAATAAAAAACTTGAAAAATTTATAGGCTTAGCCTATAATCAAAGAGTTACAAAGATGAAGAACAACTTTAAGGAGAACAAATAAATCATGAGAACGAAAAGAGAAGATGTTAGAAATATCGCGATTATTGCCCATGTAGACCATGGTAAAACCACTTTAGTAGACCAGTTACTTCGTCAAAGTGGTGTATTTCGTGAAAACCAAGAAGTAGTAGAACGTGTCATGGACTCAAACGATTTAGAGAGAGAACGTGGAATTACGATTTTATCAAAGAATACAGCAATCACTTATAAAAATACTAAGATTAATATCGTAGATACTCCTGGACATGCAGACTTCGGTGGTGAAGTAGAGCG
>CABUZU010000160.1 GCA_902496125.1 uncultured Lachnospiraceae bacterium | reverse complement strand
CGTTTTTACTTTAGCGTCTTTGTCAATGTACATGATACGAAGTTTACCTTCGCTATAAAGTTCTAAATCTCCCGATACCATACAGCTAATCTTACCTGAACTTGTCATTCCCGTAACATTGCTATCATCATCAATGATTGACATGACTCTTGCAGAATTTTTACCTGCAGCGGTAACGATTCCTGCTAAACCACCTTGTGCAATAACTACCATGTCATTTTTAATTCCATCATTGGTTCCTTTATCAATAATAAAAGAATGGAACCAATTACCTGAGTCCTTACTAATGACATTTGCACCAACCATATCGTAATCTGGATATTGGTCCTTTAATGCCAATAAATCTTCATAAGTCTTTAATTGATACTTATCTTGTTGCAACATATTTACTTCCTGCTGCAATTTCTCAACCTGTTCCTTTAATTTTTTGTTCTCGCGATTAGTAGAAGCTAACGAAGCAACATCGTCATAGGTATTCACCATCGCACCACCCGTTACGCTAATACCTTTTTGCATCGGCAAAAATACCGAACTAAAGAAACTTTGCACGGAATTGATTGCATCTCCACGAATTAAAGACACACCAATTAATGCAACAAAAAATACTGTTAGCCCAAATACAACCATCCTTAGGGGTATTGTAATCTTTGTTTTCTCTCTCATTTTAGTCTATCATGCCTCACTTATTTAAAAATAGCCTGCATTACGCATACTTACATAAATATGATTGCCAATAATGATGTGGTCTAACAATTGAATTCCTATTAATTTGCCCGCTTCTTGCACTTGCTTTGTTACTTTAATATCTTCTCTACTTGGAGTTGGATCTCCACTTGGATGATTGTGTATTAAAATAATATAAACAGCGTGATAACGCAGGGCCTCTAAAAAAATTTCTCTAGGAGAAACTAAAGAAGCATTTACCGTTCCCTTCGTCAGTATAAGAGACTGAATCAAATGATTCTTCGTATCTAATAACAACACACGAAGTTCTTCTTGCTCTAAATGTCTAAGTTCCTCCATATGATAAGCTGCAATGTCATCTGGATTGTTCCAACGAACTCTAGGTTTTAAATCAGCCTTTGCCATCCTTCTAGCCAGTTCACTAATACAGACAATTTGTATTGCCTTTACCTTTCCAATTCCTTTAATTGTCATAAGCTCTGGTATTGTAAGCTTTGCTAGTCCTAAAATTCCTTGTACATTACTTGAAAGATTCAAGATTCGTCCAGCTACATCAAGTGAATTCTCACCTGCTACCCCACAACGAATAATAACCGCTAATAGTTCCTTATCAGTTAGATTTCCCGGTCCCATAGATAGGCATTTTTCGTAAGGTCTTTCATCATTTGGCAATTGTTTCATAATCATCGGTTTCTTCATCATACTCCTCTCAACTTCCCAGGTCAAGTAGGTTCTTTACCGAATAATCACTACATTTTACCATATTTTCATTCAATTGTATACCCGAAAATATTTTTTTAATAAAAAGGTCACGTTTTCTTCATGAAATCTAAAGATTAATCATTCCTGCTTCAAGTAATTTTTGTACTGACATCATGATACCAAAACGTGCATGGTTAAAAGTAAGTCCTCCTTGGAAGAATACCGTATAAGGTGGACGAAGTGGTCCATCTGCACTTAATTCAATGGACGATCCCTGTACAAAAGCCCCTGCTGCCATAATAACTTCGCTATCATAACCTGGCATTGCCCAAGGCTCTGGTGATACATAGCTATCAACCGGTGCAGCTGCCTGAATCCCTTTACAAAAAGCAATTAAAGCTTCTGGTTTATTTAATTCTACTGCTTGAATGATATCATGACGAACTTCTGCTGAAGAAGGAATCACCTTATATCCTAATTTTTCATAAATTGCTGCTGCAAAAATCGCACCTTTTTCTGCACCTGCTGAAACAGTAGGGGCTAAGAAAAATCCCTGGAAGAATGTCTGATTCATCCCAAGACTTGCACCAACCTCTTTTCCAAGACCTGGAGAAGTTAAACGGTAAGCACATTTTTTAATACATTCCTTCGTTCCTGCAATATATCCACCAATTGGAGCAAGACCACCACCTGGATTTTTAATTAACGAACCAACAATCATGTCTGCTCCTACATCACTTGGCTCTATCTTTTCAATAAATTCCCCATAGCAGTTGTCAACCATTACAACAACCTCTGGTTTAATTGACTTTACAAAGGAAATCAACTGTCCAATTTGCTCTACTGAAAAAGTAGGTCTACTATCATATCCTTTGGAACGCTGAATCGTTACTAACTTTGTCTTTTCATTAATCGCTTCTTTAATGGCTTCATAGTTAAACTGTCCATCTTCTAATAAATCAACTTGACGATATGAAACCCCATATTCCTTTAAGGAACCCACAGAAGGACGAATACCAATAACCTCCTCTAATGTATCATAAGGCTTTCCTGCTGGTGATAAAAGTTCATCACCCGGACGAAGATTTGCTGACAATGCCAAATGAAGTGCATGAGTTCCACAAGTAATCTGTGCACGTACTAATGCATCTTCTGTATGAAAAGTCTTCGCATATACCTTTTCTAAGGTATCTCGGCCATCATCATTGTATCCATAACCTGTAGAAGTAGAAAAATGAGCTTCTGCTACTCTACAATCCTGCATTGCCTTTAATACCTTCATCTGATTGTATTCAGCAATTTCATCAATTGTTTCAAATCGTTCCTTTAATTCCTCCATTACTTGATCGGAAAGCTTAAGTACCCTCTCATCGATACCCATCTCTCTATAAATATCAAATTCCATTCTCTATAATTCCCTTCTGTTTTAATATCATTAGGATTTTATCTAAAACTTCACTCTCACTTGAGTATTCATCTTTATTAATAAAATCAACGTCTCTTTCTCTACGAAACCAAGTAAGCTGCCTTTTTGCAAATCTTCTCGTATCTCTTTTCAATAGATAAATGGCCTCATCTAATGTCCACTCACCATTTAAATAAGCTAATATCTCCTTATATCCAAGACCCTGCATGGATACCATCTCCTTGGTACATCCCATTTCTTTTAAATGCTTTACTTCATCAACTAAACCAGCTTCTAGCATCATATCAATACGCTTTTCAATTTGCTTATACAATACCTGTCTATCTTTATTTAATACAAGATAAGCAAACTGATAAGGAGAACTTTTTTGTCTTTCTGCTTCATTGTGTTTTGAAATTTGCTTTCCGCCACTTTCTTGATAAAATTCTAAGGCACGAATTACACGCTTTACATTATTTGGATGAATCTCTTTTGCAGCTTGTTCATCGACTTCCTTTAACTTATCATGTAAAGCCTCTACTCCATGTTCCTTTGCAAATGCTTCTAATGATGCACGATAACTGCCATCCGACTG
>CABUZU010000159.1 GCA_902496125.1 uncultured Lachnospiraceae bacterium | reverse complement strand
TACCAGATTTCTTCTGAGTTAAGTATAATTCTTTACGACGTTCTTGAGTTAAGATTTCGTCCCACTGAGGTAAATTGTAAAGCCAATTTGCTTTTGCTTCTACCATGTTGTAGTATAATTTTTCTGGATCGTATTCTAAGCTTACTACAGTGCCTTCTTCCATTGTATCAATTGGATTTGGCTCTACTAAACTTTCGTTGATTCCATCTAAGAAACCAACCATTGTCATTAAATCCATATCATATTTTAATGCTAATTCAGCAACAGTTCCCTTTATAGGAGTACGGTCTGCTAAAATCTGTTCGTAAACTTTCTTTTCTTTTTCAAAATATGCATTCCAAAGCTGTGTTGCAGCATCGCCTTCAACATCTTGGTATGCCATTTTTCTCCATTGTTCTAATAAACTCATATATCTATGGCTCCTTTGTTATTATTTTTAAGCATATAGTATAAGGATATCAAAGGATTTTATCAATGTCAATAGAAATTATCTTAAGATTTCCCTAACTTCCTTCTCCATCCTTCCGATCACTCCATCTTCTTCTAGCTTCTTCTTATTCCCCTTCATCGTAATCAGTAAATTCTCTGGTCTAAAGATATCGGTTGCTATCTCCATAAGCCTTTTCGGTGTTACTGCTAAAAATGCCTTTTTACGGTCTTCTAAATCCTTATAGGGATTACCAAGTACATGAGCCTCATATGCCATCGTCCAGTTTAAATCCTCTGGGTCATCTAAAAGCATCACGCTATTATCAATATAGGGTGCTAGTACATATTCTAACTCATCACCAATATGTGTCTTCATTTCCTGAAAAATCTCAAGAGCACGAATAAAGGATTTTTCTAAGTTTTGAGGTTGTACCTCATATGCCAAATGCATACTTCCAATGTTATTATACTTCTCAAGGCAGGAAGAAAAACTGTAGATATAACCACTTTTTTCAGAAAGCTCTTGGAAAATCTTACAATAATCACCGTGAAATAAAACATCGGATAACAAAGTTAATTCTGCATCGCTGTAGCAATCTGACCTTAAATCAAAGGATAGACGAATTAAAGTAAAATCGCTGTTTTTTATCTGAATCTTACCATCTCTTTGAAAGAATACCGGTGGAAGGGATGCCAAATTGTCTCGAAGTTTTTTGGTCTTTGGAAAATGGTGTCTCTCAATTTGCTTTTCTACAAAATACAGGTGTTCCGGACGAATTGACCCGGTTAAATAAAAGAAACAATTTCCTACTGACATCAATTCTTCCTTTGCTTCGACCAATGCTTTTTTTCCGATTTTATCTAACACTGCTGGCTTTCCAGCGATCATCTGTGTAAGTGAAGTGCCTTCCCAGATTCGCTCATTAGTAAAGTAATCAAGGGAATTTTTCTCACTGGCTTCTCTAATTTCTGCTTTAATTCGTTTTCTTTCGATATCAATCTCTGCACTGGTAAGCACAAGTGGCTCTGCGAGTAATAATAACAATTTTACCGCTTCTTCAAAATGAACCGTCGCTCCTGATATCGAAAACTGAATAAATTCACGGTAGGTGACTCCATTTAAATTAAGTCCTAATCGATCTAATTCTTTATATAAATTTCCTTTTAAAATGTGGTTGGCATTTCGAAATACGATGTGCTCTAAAAAATGAGAAATACCATTTTGCTCTGGTGTTTCATATAGAGGTCCTGCTTTTAGATACAGGCATAGGGTAAAGCTATGTAAATGAGGATTCGGATAATAATAAAGCGGTACTCCATGAGAGGTTCCTATGCATTGTTCACGAATTTCCCTCATCCGTTAAATTTCCTTTCTCTACATTTTCATCAATCCATTTTTTACAAATCTGCCAAAGTTCCTTTGAGCCTTTTGGTGTTTTTGCATTTCTTTTTACTACTTGAGATTTATCCACCTTATGCTCTCTCCATGAAAGTCCTCCACTTGCATGATTTAACATAAGTGGCTGTACCTTATCTAACACCCTTGCAAATTTCGCTTCCGGTGTCTTCTCCTCTTCAAATTCATCCCAAAGTCCACGTACATAGTCTGCCTGGTCCTTTGGCAATAGGTTAAAGAGCCTATCTGCTGCCTTTACTTCACGCTCTCTTTGCGTTTTTCCACCCACTGTATCATAAGCATAGGTATCCCCTGCATCAATCTCTACAATGTCATGAATTAATACCATACTCATGACACGAAGCGTATCCACCTCTTCATTAGCATGTTCCCCTAGTAACATTGCCATCAACGCTAGATGCCAAGCGTGTTCGGCATCATTTTCCTTACGGCTTGCATCGGATAAATAAGTTTGACGACCAATGAATTTTTCTTTGTCTGCTTCTAAGATAAAGTCCATCTGCTGATATAGACGCATCTTTTTTCTAAAAATTTCTAAAATATCTGCATATTCATCCGGTATAATACAAAACTTTTTACTATCCTGTACCTGAGCTGCTACTTCTTCACAGTCCATCCAAAGCACTTCACTAACCTCTTCTGGCTGAAGGACAAACTCCCTATCAGGTTTTACCTCTAATAGATAGATATTTACAATTTCCCTGTTATGAAATTTCTTGCCATAAAAATAATCGGTTCCTTCAAAATGAATCTGCTTGATATATTCTAACTCTTCTGGTCTTGCAATGACACCTAATTCTTCTTTTAATTCACGAAGTCCACCCTCTAAAAAATCCTCTCCTGGGTCTAGATGTCCGGCACTTGACGTATCTAATAGCCCTGGATAAGAGTCCTTATTGTCACTTCGTCTTTGTAATAGGACTTCAATCTTCTTATCCTTCGTTACACGGTATAGCCACATATGAACTGCACCGTGTAAATCACCATCTTCATGTACCTTTTCTCTTTCCTTTAAGATACCAGTTCTGCTGCCATCTTCATTTAAAATTTCAAATAACTCTCCCATTTTTTTCCTCTTATAAATTCTCTAATACCTTTGGAAGCTCCTTAATATCTGCTAATTTTGCCACATATCTGTCTTCTGGTACCTCACCAAATCCATATCCTGCAAAAATAAAATCAATTCCTGCATCCCTTGCAGAATTGGCATCTCCTAAGATATCCCCTACATAAACTGCATTCTTTAAGTGATTTCTGTCAATCACCATCTTATTTAAATCTGCCTTTGTTACATTTCCACCAGTGTTCCACTGAAAATCAACAAATAAGTCTCGAATCTTATTTGAATCTAAGAAACTTTCAATATATCCATCTTGACAATTGCTTACAATAATCAATGGATAATCTTTCTTTAATTCCTTTAAGGTATCAATTAAACCATCAAAGATGATTTCGTTGCCGTGAGTCTGTAAAAACTTACATTCCTCTGCTGCACAAAGGTCCATAAAATGGATACAGGTATCATAATCTGCCTCTGGCATCACTCCATGTCCAATTTCATACATGGTTTTACCCATATATCCTTTTACTTCATATAGTGAAACCTCTCT
>CABUZU010000158.1 GCA_902496125.1 uncultured Lachnospiraceae bacterium | reverse complement strand
TACCTTTAGACCTGTTAAAGTAGATACCGTCGAAAATCACCATATGCATTCTGAATTTTATCAGATTGAAGAAAGTGAAGCCAAAAAGATTAATGATGCTAAAAGAGAAGGAAGAAGAATCATTGCTGTTGGAACTACAAGCTGTAGAACTCTTGAATCAGCAGCAGATGAGAATGGATTTGTAAAAGCTGGAAGCGGTAATACAGAAATCTTTATTTACCCTGGTTATTCCTTTAAAGTATTAGATGCATTAATTACCAATTTCCATCTACCTCAGTCTACATTAGTGATGTTAGTATCTGCCCTTGCTGGAAGAGAACATGTAATGGATGCTTATAAAGAAGCGGTAGAAATGAAGTATCGTTTCTTCTCCTTTGGAGATGCAATGTTTATTGTATAAAAAACGAGTAGGAGACAATTCTCCTACTCAATTTTTTTACTTAACAATTAATGTATATTTTTTACTTCCTTTTCTATAGCTTTTTCCAGCCTTTGCAGTTGCTGTAATCGTTACCTTTCCTTTACCAACAACCGTTACTTTACCAGTCTTTTCATTTACTGTTGCTATCTTTTTATTACTAGAACGATATGTAATCTTACCATCAGTCTCTTTTCTAGTTAATTTATTTGTAAAAGTAAGTTTCTTACTGTATTTTTTTGTAACACTTGTACTCTTAAACTTTAGTACAGGTGTAATTTTTTCATTCACATTATAGTAATTTGATGCTAACTTTGGAAGTGTGAATTTACAAATAGGATAGCTAAAATAAGGATAAGCTTTTCGTTCTTTTTTAATGCTTACACCATCGTATCCAATGGAATTTTGTCCTGCTAACAAATAGGTATCATATATTTGTTTTCCTTGATCATCCCAAGTCGTATCAATAAGATACCATTTACTATTAATCTTTACATAATTCCATTCATGTAAACCTTCTGCTGTGTTACCAACTATAGTAACACAAGAGTCATCTAATCCAAACGCATCGCATAATACCTTAAAGCTTTTTGCATATCCATCACATAAAAGCTTTCGTTCATTTTTATAAGGCTTTGATAAAAATAAATTTGCCGATGTACTTGCATACATATATTTTAAACTATCTTTTTCACTTGCATTTTCAGCTTTTGTATGATAAGATGCTTTGCTACAAACATAATCATGAATACCTAGATAGATTGATAATCTACTATTTTTATGATTAATCTGTTTTTTAATACTAGCAACTGCTTTTTTTACACCATTGTTGTAATCTTTAATTTTTTTAGATGCATCCTTAAAATATTCACCTGGAAATTCTTTATCTTTTGATGGATAAATTGTCTTTACCTTTAAAACACCTCTGTATCCAGTTGAATAAGATTTATCCTTATAAACGGTAATTCCACAGCTAAAGTCTAAATAATTTAGCCAAAAGACTTCTGGATAATCTTCTTGAAATGCTTCGGTCGCATATAAAAAATCATTCGAAAGTTTTTCTGCTGCTTTTCGATAATCTGTTGTACTTTCATCTGGTTCTCCACCCTTGAATTTTACTTTAAAAGTAACTGATGCATTCGAAGTTAATTTTAATGTTCCAGTTTTTTGTTTTGTATAATAGTAGTTTACTAATTCTTTATACATTTTCTTTGCATTCCCTGTAAGCTGATTTCCATATTTTCCATTGTAGGTTTTAGCACTAAATAGTAAGACTCCCTCATCTTGTACATTTATATTTTGTTTTCGATAAGAGGTAGCAACATTTGTAGCTTCCTTTGTAAAAACCGAGCTTTCTGCTGCCAAAACGCAATTGGGTAAAAGTAGGAAAAATAATACACTAATTAAAGCAATTAAATATTTTCTCATAATAGATTCTCCTTTTATTTTGTAAATAATTCTTGAATATTTCGAATCATAATATCAACCGTTCCATCATCATTTGTAATAAATTCTACTTTTTTCTTATCACGATAGACTTCCATTGGAATATTAATCTCAATTCCTGTATCCGTTGTAAGAAATTGCTTTTCATACTTTTTAACAGTACTAGGATTTTCAGGATGGATTTCTTCTGACATAATATCATACTCTTCCATCTTCTCTTGAAATTCCTCTTGAATATTTGGATAATCCGCATATAATTTCGTTGGAAGCTCTCTTACTGCAACCGGCGTTTCTGAAATTAATTCTTCACTCACACTATCTTTGATTTTTAACTTCTTATCAAAGTCTTCTTCGAAATATTTTTTATTAATTTGATTAATGGTTTTGGTTAAAAGCTTCATTTTATCACTTTCAGAAATCTTTGTATGACATTGAAGCACTAAATCTGATAAATAAAAGCCTTTCTTTCCTCCAATTTCATATTTTTTCTCAGTAAGATAAATTGTATAATCAGTTAAATTAATAATTGCTGCCTCTGTTGGCTTGGAAGTTGCCGAAGGTAATAACGCTCTATGAATAATCATATGATTGGCATTTCCTTCCTCTGTATTTCTAGTAATATGAGTAAAGTCCTTTCGATAATTTAATTTTAAAATTGCTAAATAAATATCACTATGTAATTGACAAGTAGCAATTAATAAATCCCCGCCAGGTATTTCTTCATTATCACTCATTACCTGATAAAAATACTCTGCAATCTGTTTACTAAATTCAATTAGATTGTCTTCATTAAACTGTGTTAATGCCTTATAAAATCCTGACAGATTGTAATCAAATTGGCACTCTCTTTTATCATCACTAGTAAGTAATTTTACTACCTGCTTCTTTATATATTCATAGCAATCCTCATCATACTCTAATAGACAATCGGATAATACAGGTAATCCTGTACTTTTATCTAAAATATGCATGATGGCATTTCGAATCATAATATTTTCTGCATCCACGTTTAAATTTTCTCTCTTTCTTCATAATATTTAGTAAGAATACTTGCCGCACTCTTTACAACACTAAGGCAAGGACGTTCTTTATAATATTCCTTTGTTCGCTCACTTGGTCTTGCACTTTCTTCTGCCTTTTTTAGACCTAATAATTCTTTGCAAATGATGGTTTTATTTTTCCTTTGAAATTCATTAGCAAATCGTCTAACCAATTCATAATTAGCTTGTTTTGCCGTTGTATCATTAGGATCTATATTGCCATTTTCTAGACTTGCAAGCATACTCATTGCACTAACCGTGCCACATACTTCTCTCATTCGGCCCATTCCTGCTCCAAAAGATGATGCAAGCTTTAATGCAAATTTTTCATCCATTCCATATAATGGAGCAAAAGCGGCAAAAACAGATTGAGCACAATTATAGCCTTCTTGGAACAATTTGGCAGATTTTTCTATGTAAAAATTATTCAATATTTTTCTCTCCTTTCCCAGTGGTTTTTATAGTATACACCATACATTTTCCTCTTGTCAAATGATAAGATTTTCCGTATACTGTCTACATAAAACAAAAGGAGGAAACACCAATAAAAAAGACACATAACCTATTAGAAACCATTGGAAATCTATTT
>CABUZU010000157.1 GCA_902496125.1 uncultured Lachnospiraceae bacterium | reverse complement strand
CAGACTTATTGATATCTAAGACCTTTCTTGTTTCACTAGCTAAAGAAGGATTAATTTTTAATAAACGTTCGGTAACATCTTTATGAACGGTTGATTTACTTACACCAAACTGCTTTGCGGCCTGTCTTACCGTTGATCTTGATTTTACAATGTAGTTAGCAATATCTACTACACGCTCTTCAATATAATTGCTATTCAAGAAAAATCTCCTCTACACACTTTATTACAATGTATGCAGAGGAGATTTTTATATTACTTTTTTCTTATCCCTATTTTACTTCTACTAACTCAATTGTAAAATTCAGTTCCTTTCCAGCCATCTCATGGTTTGCATCAAATGTAATCATCTTATCTGTTTTAGCAATTACAAGTGCAGGAAAAGACTGCCCCATTTGATTAGTAAGATAAATACGTTCTCCAATATTTAATTCTTCTGAACCAGCAAGTTGTGCCATCTCAATTGTAAAGATTGCATTTAAATCACGCTGACCATAAGCTTCTTCTGGCATTAAATGAACGTTGACAATTTCGCCAACTTCCATATTCGCTACTGCTGCATCAAATCCATAAATCATTGAACCAGCACCACATACAAATTCTAACGGTGTTCCTCTATCATAAGAAGAATCAAACACGGTTCCATCATTGAATGTTCCTTTATAATGAGTTTTACATGTCTTTCCTACATTTTTTCCTTCAATTGCTGGGGATGAACCACAACCTCCACAGCCGCCACCGCAGCTACAATCATCACCACAACTGCCACCACAATCACAGTCATCACCACAGCCACAACTAGAAGATTCACCTTCTAAGAAACGTGCTATGATCTCATCAACGTCACCCTCTGCTCCATAGTAAACTTTAATTCCTGCATCTGCTAAAGCACTCTGTGCTTCGTCACCAATTCCTCCACAGATTACAACATTCACTCCTTCATTAGAAAGAAACTCTGCTAAAGCACTGTGACCGGTGCCGTTAGAAGCAATAACGGCACTAGATACTAGTTTGTTTCCTTCCGCTTCGTATACTTTAAATTCTGCTGTTTTTCCAAAGTGGTGGAAAACTTGTCCATTTTCATATGGTATTGCTATTTTTTTCATAAAAATTAATTCCTTTCGTATCGTAAATAATTACAAGTATATCAGATTTTGTAAGAGGGAGCAAGGCTTTGAACCATATCCCTATAAAAATGGTACCATATAAATAGGAATACAAAAAATATCTTGTTCTTTACTCATATCTTTCGTATATACTAAATATCTTTCACTAATTCTATTCGAAAATTTCTCTGTAAATACATCTAATGATTTATGTGTTCGATATCCTGATGATTTCACTTCCAACGGAACAATTTTATTCTTCCTTGCTAGAATAAAATCAATTTCATAATTGTGCTTCGAACTCTTATTCATAATTGTATAATAAAATAATTCATTTCCATTTGAAGCCAAACACTGTGCCACAACATTTTCATATAAATAACCTAAATTTACACTTAATTTATCACTAAGAAGTTTTTCGTATATTTCAATTACAAATTTTAAAAATCATTAAAGCTCTCCAGTAATTTACTTCCTTAAATATCGAATCCCCTGATAAAAACTTTGCACTCTTGCCTTTGTAATAATTCCAAAGATTTCATCCCGAAAAATTTCCATCTCTTTTTTAGTACCTTTATAATACTTTTGAAATGCTTGTATAATTTCCGAATCCGTTTCCCTTATTTCTTCTACTATACAAGCATCTTCTTCCATTAGCTTTTCATATATTTTTTTGATTTGAACTTTATCCATTATGTACTCCTTCCTTGTATCTTATTTACTTTTATTATACAAGGAGGGATTGCCTATAGGGGGCAATGCAGAAAATTTTACGAATGATATCTTTTATACAATTTTTCTACGGCATTTTTTAAATCCTTCTCTAATTCTTCATCGTCGTTGTCGATAAGCTCTGCAACGTCGTAATGATGGAGTAACCAATACATCATTCCTTTTTCTGAGGCGTGTACGCGAATATCAACGGTATCTTTTGTTTCTGTTCCTCTTAGCACATAAATTTCATAAGAAAACGTATTGACCAACCTTTCTATCAAATATTTCTTTTCGCGTTAATGGCCTTGTTTCAATGGTGGATTCTTTACTCGTATAGCGTTTTAGTGTCCTTAGTAAATACATCATGATTCGCATAGGCTTATTTAATCTTAAAGGTCTTCTTTACCGTTCCACTGTAATTATTTTTAAAGGTAATTGTTACCGTGTAGGTTCCTTTTTTCTTACATCCTTTTGAATAAGTTACTTTATAATCCTTACTAGAAACTTTCTTTCCCTTACTATCAGTTACGGTTACACTTGGTTTATGAACCTTTTTATTATATTTATAAGAGGTCTTTGAAAGCTTTACTGTTTTTGGATAATAGATGATTGTTTTTTTCTTTACATAACCACATTTCTTACAAGTAGTGGTAATACTTCCACTTACCGTCGTTGTTGCAACCTTCGTTGATGTTTGATAGCTATGACTATGTAATTTCGTTTTATACTGATAAGTATTTCCATCCTGAATCCAATCATAATAAAGATTTCCATCCGTATTCATCAGCAAACTCGAAATATATCCTAAACTATTCGTTTGTCCACCAATTACTTTATTCTTCTTTGTTTTTAAATCATATTCGTAGACATAGCTCTCATACATATCAGGTCTTGCAACTGTTGCATAATACAATTTATTTCCAACAATGGATATTCCTCTAGCAAGAAGCATCGATTCCTTCTTTTCTGTACTTGTATATTTTAAACCAGTTGAGCTTGTTTTATATTTTCTAATACTGTTAGAATTTGGATCATTGGTATACCAATATCCACCATAATAAACAAATGGACTACCTATATTTTCCCAAAAATAGTTATCGTAGGTTTTGTTTTTAAAACTCTTTTTGCTAATTGCAGTACTGGTAAACTGGTAATCCGATGCTTTATGTCCATTCTTATCAAAATAGGTCTGACTCTTTAATAAATTGTTGTGACCGGCATATCCTATCATATTAGGTACCGGGTCGTCCCAAGTGGTGTCTACATAATACCACTTCTTATTAATCTTTACGGCATTCCAAGCATGCCAAAGTTCACTACTTGTAACCATCTCACACTCAATCCCTAGGCGGTTCATCAGTTCCATAAAAGCTAGGGAATATCCTTGACATACTGCTATTTTATTTACAAATACATTATAGGCATTGTAATTTTGATAAGTGGTATCATACTCGCAGTTTAATGCTAAATAGTCATTGACATACATGACTTTTTCAAAGTCTGTCCAACTTGATTTAATACCAGATAATACGTTCTGAACTGCCTTTTCATAAGTTTTTAATTCAGATTTTGGATACAAATAATTTGGTTTCAATACTGTAACATATCCATACTTATTGTACTGATACTGATAGTATTGTCCTATATAAAAATATTTTGGATTCTTATTCAAAATACGGGGAAGTAGAATCGAAATATCATTAGGGGTTAACTTATACT
>CABUZU010000156.1 GCA_902496125.1 uncultured Lachnospiraceae bacterium | reverse complement strand
GTAGTGATGTGTGACTTGTCAATTAAGTTAGTTTGGGCATTAAAGCATTATTTTTATCATCATCGACCATTTGAAGAATGTGTTCCTAGCAAGAAACATGCAGACCTTCGTATGATGTTGATTATTGGAAATGGAACCTTATGTTTAATGGATGGTGCAGATGCTGCAATTCGTTCAGGTGGAAATTGTGTAACCTTCTTTTTAAGACTGAATATTATTGCATGGTATCGTTTGGTTTGCCTAGTATTTAGAGAAGTTTGTATTCGTGCAGGAATTAGTTTTCCACTTCAAAAACAATTAGATGCTTATATTAGAATTAATGAAGAATTAAGGATTTACTTATCTAAATTAAAGCAAATTGATATTGAGAAGTTTAAAGAAGAAACGAAAAAATATGATAAGATGATTTCGTTAATGGAATCAACAAGTAGTGAGCGAGAACTAAATGTATTGTTGAGGAATCAGTATGAAGAGTTAGGAATTGAACTGCCTTACAAGGGAGATTTTGATGACTTTATGAATGATGATTCTTCTGTATTGGAGTTTAAATAATGTTTCAGTGTGATAAATGTGGAGAATGTTGTAGAAATTTACAAAAATCACCAATTTATAAAGAATTACATAA
The DNA here is from genome assembly GCA_902496125.1 of uncultured Lachnospiraceae bacterium. Classification (GTDB taxonomy): domain Bacteria; phylum Bacillota; class Clostridia; order Lachnospirales; family Lachnospiraceae; genus TWA4. The sequence continues at coordinate 2,950 of CABUZU010000156.1, read as the reverse complement.
TGGAGATGGAGTTTGTCGATATTTACAAGGGAATCTTTGCTCGATTTATGAAGAACGTCCATTACTTTGTCGTGTTGATGAGTCTTATGAGCAAATATTTAAGGGACAGATAAGCTATGAAGATTATCTGCAACTTAATTATAAATATTGCAAAGAACTAAAGAAGTTAAGGAGGAGATAGTTATGCCATTACCATTTATTTTAGGAGCAGGAGCAGTAATTGCAGGGGCAGCAGGCATTGGAAGTGGAATCAAAGGTGCTTCGAAAATGAAAGAAGCCAATGATACGATGAAAGAAGCGAAAGAACGTCACGAAGAAAACATTGAACGATTCGAAAAAGAAAGTGAAAAAACGAATAAATCCATGGATAAGCTAGGAAAGCTAGAACTAGAAATTTTACATAGCTTTAGTGAGTTTGCGGATGTATTTGAGAAAATTAAAAATCGTCCAAATTTTGCAGAATATACAAAGGAAGGGATAGAACTTCCAAAATATGATGGCGAAAAGTTAAAAGAAGTTTCCGTTGGTGCAGGTGTATTGCTCGGAGGACTTGGTGGTGCCGGTTTAGGGGCAGCAGGTGGATTTGCAGCAGCAGGTGCAACCACATCGGCAGTAATGGCACTTGGAACTGCTTCTACTGGAACAGCGATTGCTTCATTAAGTGGTGCAGCAGCAACAAATGCTACATTAGCAGCATTAGGTGGTGGTGCAATAGCGGCAGGTGGTGGTGGAATGGCACTTGGTAGTGCAGTATTAGGAGCTGCTACTTTAGGAGTTGGATTATTAGTTGGTGGAGCGATTTTTAATTTTACTGGTGGAAAGCTTTCAGACCAAGCAGATGAAGCATGGTCACAAATGAAAAAGGCAGAAAAACAGATTGACGAAATTTGTAAATATTTAAAAGAATTAAAATCAGCTTCTAAGAACTATCAAAAAAAATTGAAAGAGGTTAATGAAATTTATAGAGAAAGATTAGATAAACTCAAAGAGATAGTAGAAGTTAAGCATCATACGAATTGGAATGAGTTTACTCAAGAAGAAAAGGACATAACTCATAATAATGTCTTACTGGTTGGTTTACTTTATAATATGTGTAAAGTAGAAGTTGTATTAAAGGGCAAAGACGAAAATGAGATGAATAAGGTAAACAAAGTAGGTATTTCAAAATCAATAAACGATGCTGATGATGTATTGGGAAGTTTACATTAATTTATAATATAAAGTAAGCCATGCTAAATTCTCTAGCATGGTTTATTTTTATTAGTAGATAATAAATCGGTAGCCAAAAAGATAAATGCAAGGTATAATGTGAGTAGTAAAGTAATGTTCTAGGTAAAAATAGGAAGGACAATTTATGCTAAATATTTTTTATGGTGATATGAAGGAAGCAGTATATAATACGGCAAATTATTTCAAATATGATTATGAAGACGAGTGGATAGTGGATCCATTTGTAAAGGAAATGATTTTGGATGTAGATAAGTCAACAGTTTTAGATAGTGGAGTAATTGATAGTCCAGTTTTAGGAAATATACCACCAACTGGAATATCTGGTGGAGTGAAGACATTAATTCTTGTAAAATTTAATACAGATAAGATTTTTAACGCCTCAACTTGTGGTGATAATTGTGCGAAATGGTTGCTTAAAATTGCAGAATCAGAAGACCGTACAGTGAATTTACATCATTTAATGGATTTTGGAGATGGTTCGTTTACTATTCGCATCTTAAATACAAATCAAATTGTACATTCGATGTATGAATTAGTGCCAATAGCAGGACAATTTGTTTAAGGGGGAATTGTGTAATGAGAGGAAAACATAAGGTTCTCGTTTTTACAAAACGTCTAAAATATGAATTTGAGCTTTGACGTAATTTAACGATTATTCGTGGAGATAGTGCGACAGGAAAAACTACGTTAATAGATATGATTCGAGACTTTATAAATAATCAATCCAATAGTCCAGTGGAACTGGCATGTGATAAAAAATGTTATGTATTAGAAGGAATTTTATGGAAAGAGCAGTTGGTGGCAATATCAGATAGTATTGTATTTATTGATGCAGGAAATGAATTTATAAAAACAAAAGAATTTGCTAAAGAGATTCAGAATACAGATAATTATTATGTGATTGTAATGAGAGAATCATTGCCGTCATTGCCATATAGCGTTGAAGAAATTTATGGAATTCGAACATCCAGGAAGTATGGAACTTTGAAACAAAGTTATCATGAGTTCTACAGATTGTATGGAGAAAATGTTTATGAAAATGAAGTAAATCCAGAAGTCATTATCACACAAGATGTTTTAAAAGATGTCGGTTCTGGACTAAATGAAAAAAGAGCAAATTTTCAAAAATTACTTACAATGGTATGTAATAATGAAGTTCGAAACGTATATGTAACGTACAAGGATCGTTTAACAAGATTTGGATTTTATTATTTAGAAACGATATTTCTTGCTCATGATGTAAGAATTATTGTTGTAAAAGATAGCACTTTAAATAAATCAACGCAAGAAGAATTAGTAGATGATATGATGTCTTTAATTGCTAGTTTTAGTGGTAAATTATATGGAATGAGATCAAAAGGAAATCGTATGAAAAAAGGAAGTGATTAAAAGATGATGAAAGAAATAAAAGATTTAAATGATTTAATTCATTTAGTTGGAAAGAATACAGTTGACAAATGTTTCACAGAATATATGATGCTTATGATTGCTAAAAATAATAAATTAGATGAATTAGAAGATAGTTTAAAAGAAATGAATGATAGCGATATAATATCTGTTAATGAGTTAAAGAAAAAATTCGATTCAATGTAAGGAGGATACAATAGATGGTTAGCCGAAATTTTACGATAGAGACTCGATTAGAAAAAAACGAAGAGTTGATTGCTTATTTTGAAGACTATATTACAAAATATAATAAAGTATATCGTGAAATGTGGCG
>CABUZU010000155.1 GCA_902496125.1 uncultured Lachnospiraceae bacterium | reverse complement strand
TGGTAGTTAATATTACATACAGAAGTACGATAATGTATAAGATTTTCTTTCATACATATAGTATATCATAAAGGTAAAGAAAAAGCAAGCATTTTAAGAAAAAATGTTTGCTTTTTTACACTTTCATCTCGGTAATTGAATTACCGAGGATTCCCGCTTAAGATCCTAAAAACTCTTCTGGTAAATTACATATCTGTCTATATGCATTCATTAACTCTTTATTTATATCATTTATTACTGCATTCGCAGGCGATAATTCAAATACGACCGCCCCACCACCTACAAATGGCTCATAATATTTATTATATTCTTTAGGCATTCTTTCTTTATATCTGTGAAAGTAATTGTCTCTTTCCCCCTGCCCACTTTACAAATGGAGAAATCTTACTCATTCTCTGTCCTCTCTTTTTCATAATTATTTCTGAAATATAAGTATATACTCATGTGCCAATAAAAGAAAGTCCCTATTTTTATTTTTCCAATAATTAGTAGAGTTACAGTGATGTTGTTGTTTAATAATTATCTCTTGATTTGTGAATCCTACTTCTAAGAAACATTGCATTACATAAAAACCTAATGGGATTACCTTTCTATTTTTTCTAATGTCTCCCATCATAATTGCACACATTTTACCTTTTTTAAGAACTCGATAAGCTTCACTTGCTACTTTTTTCATCTCCTGTAAAAAATATTCTACTGTAAGTAAAGAAAGATCCCCCTCTATTTTTTCACTATATTTAATAATGTTCGCATACGGCGGATGTGTGCAAATAAAATCAATTTTATCATCTTTAAAAAAATTAAGATTTACAGCAGTACCTTGTTTTAAGTAAATTTTTGAATCTGTTTCATATGTGAAAGTTAAATTCTTCTTTGAAATCTCTAATGATTTCGGATTAATATCGACTCCAATTGCATTACGATTAAGCAGCTTTGCCTCTATTAATGTAGTTCCACTTCCAATAAATTGATCCAAAATCCAATCTCCTGGTTTAGAATATCTTAATATTAAATTTCTTGGTACATACGGTGACCAATTTCCACGATAATTTCCTGAATGAGTTGCCCAACCACCTCTATCAGGAAAGGACCAGATGGTTGTTGTTTCTAATTGAAAATTGTTAGGTTGTAATTTAATGATAAAAACTCCTTTCAAATCATTTTATGATTAAAATTATAATCTAAATATTGCGATTTGTCCAGATTAATTATAAATATAAATAAAGCATCTATGCTAAAATACACAGATTCTTCAATCAAAACAAGGGGGATTAAATCCTACACTTTAATCCCCCTTATCTTACGTATCTCTACAAAACTTTTCAAAAAATTGGTACAAGATTGGTACAAAACCTTAAAATTGGTACAATTTTTATCTCTTAGTACAACTTCGCTCCCGCTGGAATATGGTCATCTACCATAATTAAATGAAGTTCTTCTTCCTCTGAATCTTTAAAGTTATTTACTGCTGAAAGTAACATACCACAAGACTCAATTCCCATCATTTTTCTTGGTGGAAGATTGGTAATTGCAATCAAGGTTTTACCTACTAATTCTTCTGGTTCATAATATGCATGAATGCCTGAAAGTATTGTTCTATCAACGCCTGTACCATCATCAAGAGTAAATTGTAATAACTTTTTAGACTTCTTAACAGCAACACATTCTTTTACTTTTACTGCTCTAAAATCTGATTTAGAGAATGTCTCAAAATCAACTTCTTCTTCAAATAATGGTTCAATTTTCACATTGGAAAAATCAATAACTTCTGGTTTTTCTTCTTTTACTTCTTCTTTTTTCTTAGAAAAAGTATTACCGCCGAGTGACTTCATTGTTGGGACTTTCTCCGCCACAATTCTGAAAAGGGCTTTAATAACAAGCAATGCCATTTATCGCTATTTTCGCCTAATTATAATACCCTTTTTAGCTTTAAAATTTGCGTTCTACAACAGTATTGGGGTATTATTTGATGTATTTGGGATAAATTCTTGATTAAATTTTCAATGTCTTTGTTTTCTAATATTATAATCATTATTATGGAGCAAGTCAATCGTACAGACAAAAGCAGCATACTGAATTTCAACTTCAAAGTACGCTGCTTCCTTTTAAGCTATTGAATTATCAAAATATCTATCTAATCCCTCGAACTCTGTTTTCTTTAGTTCCTTGGTTACATCGGTATAAATGTTCAGGGTCGTTGTTATATCCTTATGACCGAGTGTATCTTGAATAACCTTGATATTTACTCCAGCTTCACACATTCTTGTCGTAAATGTATGTCTAAGCGAGTGACAGCTAAAATGAGGGAGAAGCACTTCTGGATTTTCTGTTTTCAAAAACTGCTCATCATTGCAATCACGGATAATACGTCGGATTGCCTTATTCAAAGTCGATTGATGTTGCGGCTGACCGAAGCGATTAAGAAATATAAAATCTGTATATCCATCTACTGTTGCTTCGCAGTGAATCCCTAGCAACTCTTGTCGCTGCTTTTCCATAACAAATGCTTCTCTAACAAAATCAAGCATTGGAACTTGCCTGTTTCCCGCTTCTGTCTTTGGCGTATTTACATTGAAGTAGCAGCCTTTCTTGCCTTCAGAAGTTCTATGGTCATAATAAACCAATGTATGATTAACGTCTATAATTCCCTCTTCCAAATCAATGTCGCACCATCTGAGTCCAGTAACTTCTCCTACTCTTAATCCAGTTCCAAGCATTACTGCAAACACCGGATACCAATATACGGCTGTTTTAGAGTTCTTCAGATAATCCATAAACAATTCCTGTTCAGGTCGAGTCAGTCCTCTGCGTTTTTCTGTCTTAAAGCAATGGGCTTTCTTCAATTCCCTTAAAACATTATTTGTCGGATTGTTTCTAATATAGTTATCATCAACCGCCATATCAAATATCTGATGAAGAATGTTGTGGACACCATCAACCGTTGCTGGCTTCAATCCTCTCTTCAGGTCTTTCCACAACTCATATAAATCATCGAGTGTAACATATCGCGCTTCCGCTTTTATGCCATCACTTTTGTCTTTCTCAATCGCTTCTTATTTAATCCTGAGTGCTTCAAGTGTTTTTGCATAAACATATCTTCGTTTATGGTTTTCATCAGTCCAACTATATCGGTAACTTCCATCGCTTCTTTGAAGTTCCCCAGTACGAAGGACTGTTCTTGACTTATCTTTTCTTTTTGGTCTTGCCACGAATATTCCTCCTATATTTCTTGTCTGTTAATGATAAATTCCACAAATTTGTCGATGATAACATATTGCTGATAACCGTCCGTCGTCACAAAATTACAGCCTTTCACTTTCATCAGCTCTCGTATTTTTCCCCTTCCGATACCTGTATAGGCGGCGGTTTCATTTACCGACAAACATTTCTTCTTCCAAAATGGCTGCTCTTTTTTCTTTTCTATAAGGCTTTCCCGATAAGCAATCATTTCTTCATCTGCAAAATCCACATTCATCGTTCCACCTCCTAAATCTCATACATTTTTTCAATGTACTCATCAAACAATTCTCTTTTTATCATTCGGCGTTTTCCCACCCATAACACAAATGGACAGTCAGCAAACCTTGTCATTTCACGAAGTTTTTCTCTGCCAATGCCGGTATAGGCAGTAGCTTCATCAATGGTCAGATACGGCTTATGCCATATCGGTACTTCTAATCTTTCTTTTTTTACTGG
>CABUZU010000154.1 GCA_902496125.1 uncultured Lachnospiraceae bacterium | reverse complement strand
GCTGGCATCGCAAGATGCCTGTTGGAAGCACGTGACTTTAGTCATGTGAGGCTTCACAGAGGAAGATAACTATTTAGTAAATATACCATCCAAGTAGGCTCTACAGGCAATTTAGGTATGAGTATCGGAATTATGAGTGCAGCAATTGGATATAAAGTAATTGTGCACATGTCAGCAGATGCAAAACAGTGGAAGAAAGATTTACTTCGTAGTCGAGGGGTCACCGTTGTGGAATATGAATCCGATTATAGTGAAGCGGTAAAAAATGGTCGTAAGCTTTCGGATGAAAATCCAATGAGCTACTTTGTAGATGATGAAAATTCAAGAAACTTATTCCTAGGTTATGCAGTTGCTGCGAAGCGATTAATAAAGCAACTAGAAGAATTAAAAATCACAGTAGATAAAGAACATCCTCTATTTGTTTATATTCCATGTGGAGTTGGAGGCGCTCCGGGTGGTGTAAGCTTTGGCTTAAAACAAGTCTTTAAAGACTGTGTACATTGTTTCTTCGTAGAACCTACACAGGCACCTTGTATGCTTGTGGGAATGGCAAGTGGATTGCATAGTAAAGTTTCAGTTCAAGATGTAGGTCTTACAGGACTTACAGATGCAGATGGACTGGCAGTTGGTAGACCATCTGGTTTTGTTGGTGGAGTAATGGAACCTATGTTAAGTGGAGAATTTACAATTACTGATAAAAAGCTGTATGAATATATGAGGGATTTATTAGAGAGCGAAAATATTTTCCTAGAACCAAGTGCTTGTGCATGTTTCCAAGGAGTTGTAAACATTGAAAAAATCTCATCTTATACTGAAAATTTGAATATGGAACAAGCTACTCATATTTGTTGGGCTACAGGTGGTAGTTTAGTGCCAGAACAAGTTAGAGAAGAATATAAAAATACTTATTGATAATGTTTGGAGCAATACTCTTTTTCTGTTTTTGCATTTCTGAACGTAATATAATTAATAAAGTTAGTTTGTTTGATAATGGCAAGAAGAAAAAAATTAAAGAACGAAAAGTTGAACAAGGTAGAGTTATTGACGGTAAAAGATAGCGAGGTATAACACTTCGCTATTTTTTGTTGCAAGATGATTCTAAAAAATGTATAATATCTGACAGAATTATTTATAGAAGGAGAAAATCAATGAGTAAGATATTTAAATTTCATAATGATGTAGATACTGACCAGATTATTGCTTCTCAGTATTTATTACTTCCAACAATTGATGATATGAAAGGTTATGCCTTTGAATCCTTAGATGGAGATTTTGCAAAAAATGTAAAACCAGGTGATATCATCGTAGCAGGTGAAAACTTTGGCTGTGGTTCTTCAAGAGAACAAGCTCCTAGTGTATTAAAAGCATTAGGCGTAAAGGCAGTTGTTGCAAAATCCTTTGCAAGAATCTTCTTTAGAAACTCTATTAATATTGGGTTACCAGTAATTGTATGTAAAGATATGTATGACAATGTAGAAGCTGGTGATGAAGCTAATTTGGATTTATTAGCAGGAACAATCGAAGTAGATGGTAAAGAATTTACCTGTACGAAATTACCAGAATATATGCAAAATATCTTGAATGCAGGTGGATTAATTTCATTCTTAAATAAGGAGGACTAAGGACATGGGTATGACAATTGCAGAAAAAATCATTGCTCGTGCAGCAAAAGTAGATACAGTAAAACCAGGAGATATACATACAGTAAACGTAGATTATTTAATGAGTAATGACGGAACGACTCATCTTACAATTGATATGTATAATACCAAATTAAAAAATCCTAAGATTGCAGATAAGGATAAATTAGTATTTATCGTAGACCACAATATTCCAGCAGAGAATCCTAAGACCGCAGCAGCTCATAAGAAGATGCGTAAATTTGCTAAAGAAAATGGAATCAAATTCTTTGAAGGAAAAGGTGTTTGCCATCAGATTATGTTTGAAGAATTTGTAGAACCAGGTCAGTTAATTATGGGTGCAGATTCTCACACTTGTTCTTATGGTGCACTTGGTGCATTTGGTACTGGTGTTGGTTGTACAGACTTTTTATATGCAATGGTTACGGGTACTTCGTGGGTAATGGTTCCAGAAACGATTCGTTTTAACTTACATGGTAAGCTTCGTGAAGGCGTTTACCCTAGAGATTTAATTCTTACAATTATTGGTGATGTTGGAGCAAATGGATGTAACTATAAAGTTATGGAATTTGCAGGAGAGGGTGCTCATAACTTAAGCGTAAATGACCGTTTTGTACTTTGCAATCTTGCAGTAGAAGCTGGTGCAAAGACTGGAATTGTAGAACCAGATGATAAGGTTGTAGAATTTATTAAAGAACATGGCAGAAATGCAGACAATTTATTTGTCAGTGATGAAGATGCGAAATTCTTAAAGGTTTATGATTATGATTTAGATAAAATTGAGCCAGTAGTAGCAAGACCTGACTTTGTTGATGATGTAATCCCACTAAGTGAAGTGGGTGATGTAAAAATTGATGAAGCTTTCTTAGGTTCTTGTAACAATGGTCGTATTGATGAACTTCGTGTAGCTGCAAGAATTTTAAAAGGTAAGAAAGTTCACCCAGATGTACGTTTCTTAATTGCACCTGCATCCAATAATGTTTATATGCAGGCATTAGATGAAGGTTTAATTGATATCTTTATGGAATCTGGTGCAATGGTGATGAATGCAAACTGTTCCGTATGTTGGGGTAGCTGCCAAGGTGTTATTGGTGAAGGCGAAGTTTTAATTTCAACAGGTACTCGTAACTTTAAGGGTAGAGCAGGTCATAAGGATTCAAAGGTATATCTAGGTTCTGCAGCTACGGTAACAGCAAGTGCAATTGCAGGTAAAATTGTAGGTGAATAGGAGAGCATTATGGAAAAGTTTACAGGAAGAGTATGGGTATTAGGCGATGATATCGATACAGATATTATTATTCCTACTGAGTATTTAGCATTACCAACAGTAGATGATATGAAAAAATATGCATTTTCGCCACTTCGTCCAGAATTAGCAGGACAGATTAAAGATGGAGATATTATTGTAGCGGGTAAAAACTTTGGCTGTGGTTCTTCAAGAGAACAGGCTCCTGAAATTATTAAGCATTTAAATGTAAAATGTGTAATTGCAAAATCCTTTGCACGAATTTTCTTTCGTAATTCGATTAATAACGGATTACTTCTTATCGAAAATGCCGATTTAGCAGATGTTGTAAAAGAAGGAGATACAATCGAAGTTACGTTAAATGAAAAGATTGTACACAATGGTACAGAATATAAAATTCAGCCATTACCACAGAATTTAATGGATATCATTAATGCAGGTGGATTAGTAAAAGCAATGCAGAAAAGAAACGGGGTATTGTAATTATGGGCAACACATTAATCGAAAAGATTATTAAGAAAAATACAGGTCTTGACAACGTAGAACCTGGTCAAATTGTAACGGTAAATGTAGACCGTGTCATGATTCATGATATTTTTATTCCATTCGTAGTAGATAAATTTAAAGAAATGGGTAACAAAACTGTTACTATAAATTTGAACAAATCTGAATAAATTTATAAATATCAGATTGCAAATATATTTATAAAAACAGAAAGCCCTTTGTATCGAGCAATCGGTGCAAACTCCACGTTAAATGCTTTGAATCCCTAAAGCTATACGACCGAAACAGTAATTGGAAACGATAAGCTGAGTGGTGTGAAAACAGAAAAAACAGTATG
>CABUZU010000153.1 GCA_902496125.1 uncultured Lachnospiraceae bacterium | reverse complement strand
TCATAAGATGTCTGAGTTTAGACCGTATGGTAGAAATGCAATCCGCTCGCCTAAAGCGAGCTGGCATCGCAAGATGCCTGTTGGAAGCACGTGACTTTAGTCATGTGAGGCTTCACTTAGATGATGCACAGTATAAGGAACTAATGAGGGTAGCACATCTCCCAGAAAATTTATTAAGTTATGAAGAAACATTAGGAGCTTCTGAGACAATTAATAAATGGGTCGATGAAGGACATGAGGTATTTGTCATTACAGGAAGACCTTTTGATTCTTATGAGCCATCTAGGGCTTGGCTTGATAAGCATAATCTAGAGAGAATTTCGCTATTTTGTGTGGATAAATATGGACGTGAAAAGGTTACACAAGACTATATATATAGTATGATATTAGACGAACTTTATAGTAGGACATTTGATTTTGCGATTGAGGATTCACCTGCTGCATTTGAACATGTTTTATATTTTGAAGAATGTAAGGTAGCTGTATTTGACCGTCCTTGGAATAGACAGTCACAATTTCCAAATGATAGATTTGTAAGATGTAAGAGTTGGAAGGAAATTGACAAGGTATTTGAAGAATATGCAAAGATGAAATCAAGGTAAGATTTATGAACAAAGATATTATTACAGAAGGTTTATTTGAATTAAAAGATGAAAAATACAGGGTATTTCAAGCGAAGTTAGTACCCAATGTTCCAATGGACAGAATGATTGGAGTTCGAACTCCAGCACTGCGAAAGTATGCTAAGGAAGTGGCTAAGATGCTACAGGCAGGTGCGTTTTTACAACAATTGCCACATCACTATTATGAAGAGAATAATTTACATGGAGAGCTGTTGTTGTTGCTTTATTCAAAGGATATTGAAGTATTTATGAAAGAGTTAGAACGATTTTTGCCTTATGTGGATAATTGGGCTACTTGCGATATACTTTCACCTAAAATTTTTAAGAAACATTTGGATTATGTTTATGAGAAAGTAAAGAAGTGGTTAAAAAGTGATCATGTGTACACTGTTCGATTTGCGATTGTTACATTATTAGGATTTTATCTAGATGATGCATTCAAGCCGGATATGTTGCGTCTTGTTGCAGATGTAAAATCAGATGAATTTTATATAAAAATGGCAGTGGCATGGTATTTCACTATTGCGTTGGTAAAACAATATAACATAACGCTTCCGTACATACAAAATCGAGTGTTAGAGCCTTGGACACATAATAAAACGATTCAAAAAGCAAGAGAGAGTAGAAGGATTTCTGCAGAAAGAAAAGAGTATCTAAAAACGTTAAAGGTTTGATAAAATAAGGAGGAGTTTTAATGAAAGAGGAATGTTTAATCTGCAAAGCACCATTAGAATATCTAAATGAAGACACTTTGATGGAGTGTGTAATTTGCCACAAAAAGGAAAATAGTAAAACCCGATGTATAAACGGTCATTATGTATGCAGTGAGTGTCATATGAAGGGAATTGACAGTATTTTTGAAGTTTGTTTGAATGAGACAAGTAAAAATCCTGTTGAAGTTTTAGAAAAATTGATGTCGCTACCTTTTTGCCATATGCATGGACCAGAACATCATATTATGGTTGGAGCAGCACTGTTAACGGCTTACCATAATACTTCTTGTGAATTGGATTTAAAAAAGGCATTATCAGAAATGTATAGCCGTGGTAAATGTGTTCCTGGAGGTAGTTGTGGATTCTGGGGAGCTTGTGGAGCAGGAGTTAGTGCTGGTATGTATATGTCGATTCTTACAAAGTCTACGCCACTGTCTATTGAGGAGTGGAGTTTATCAAATCAAATGACAGCGAAAGCTTTAGACAGTATTGGAAAAGCTGGAGGACCACGTTGTTGCAAGCGTGATTCTTATCTTGCGATTATTGAGGCTGTTCGTTTCACAAAAGAAAAATTGGGTGTTTCAATGGAACTAGGGGATATTGTTTGTTCTCGTTTTAGTCAAAATAATCAATGTATCCAAGAAAAATGTCCGTTTTATAGGTTAGGAGAATAGAGATGATTATTGAAGGCAATCAAAAAGAAATCGATGCAATGAAGGAATTTCATAAAGGAAATAGGAAAGAAGGACTAAGGTTACAAGAAGAATTTGCCTCTGCTTTTAGAGAAGAATTTAAAGATAAAGACCATTGTTCTTGTAAAAAAGCTTGTCGTTATCATGGTAATTGTAAAGAATGTGTTGCAATACATAGAGCACATCAAGAACATGTTCCAAACTGTATGAGACCGATTATTAATGCAAAAATAAAGCTTTTATCAGAACTTACAGAGCATACGATTGCGAATGAAATTGAGCCACCACATGAGATATTGAGAAAGTAAATTTAATTGACTTCCCTTCTCTCAAATGATATATTAGATTTTCGTAAAAACTTATAAGGAGAAAAGTTATGGAAATCAATATCTTACAAGGAGTTTTCGTCTGTTTATTTGTATTTTTTGCAGGGGTTGTTGATGCAATCGGAGGGGGCGGAGGACTTATCTCACTTCCAGCCTATTTGATTGCAGGACTTCCACCTCACAATGCGATTGCGACGAATAAGATGTCTTCAATGTGTGGGACAGCAGTGGCAACAATAAGATTTATTCGAGAGGGACTTGTCAACTGGATGATTGCGATTCCAGCAATTGTTGCAGCGATTATTGGTTCCAATTTTGGTTCGAGAGCATCAATGATTGCATCGGAGAAGGTGCTTGTGACAGTACTAGTTATCATTTTACCGATTGCAGCTTTTATTGTATTAAATAAGAAAATATTTGGTGAGGTTTGCGATGACGAGGTTAACGTTGATAAAAGAACTATCATCGTAGCGATTATTGCGGCATTAATCATTGGATTTTATGATGGATTTTATGGTCCTGGAACGGGAACCTTTCTGATTATTGCCTTTACTGTTTTTGCTAAGCTTGGAGTTAAGAGTGCGAATGCACATTGCAAAGTCATTAATTTAACAACAAATATCACTTCTTTTATTGTATTTTTATTGCATGGACAAGTATTAATTTATTTAGGTATTCCTGCTGCTATTTGTAATATGCTAGGTGGATATATTGGAGCTGGCATGGTTATGAAAAATGGTAGTAAGATTGTAAGACCATCGATTATCTTTGTCCTAATTTTATTAGCAATAAAGGTTATATTATAAGAGATTAAAGTTAAAACCATAGTAGTCTACTAGGATTACTATGGTTTTATTTTTATGCAAAGAAAAAAATAGTTGACAGGGATAACTAAATGGAATATAATGTAAAAAACTTATAAATCATATTAAATAAGTATGAAATATAGGAAAAGGGGATACATATGATAAAGAAAACGGGGTTATTAGTATTAAGTTTTATTTTAATAATCACATCGCTTGGCTTAGTAGGGTGTGGCACGAAAAATTCAAATGAAGTATCAATTGTAAATGTGTCTTATGACCCTACAAGAGAGTTGTATGAGCAATATAATAAGATTTTTACAAAGCATTGGAAGGAAAAAACTGGACAAGATGTAGAGATTATTCAATCTCATGGAGGTTCTGGTAAGCAAGCTTTAGAGGTAGCAAATGGTTTAGAAGCTGATGTAGTGACATTAGCCTTAGAGCCAGATATCAATGCAATTGCTAATGAAGGGCTGATTGAAGATGGATGGATACAGGAATTTCCAGATGACAGTGCACCATATACTTCAACGATTGTCTTTTTAGTACGTAAGGGAAATCCGAAGGGAATTAAGGACTGGGATGATTTAGTGAAGGAAGGAGTTGGAGTTATTACACCGAATCCTAAGACTTCAG
>CABUZU010000152.1 GCA_902496125.1 uncultured Lachnospiraceae bacterium | reverse complement strand
TCATTGTTGCCTTAGGATTTCCCCTAATAATCTGTTCTAAAACCTCTTTAACGGGAATATTTCCCATGCCAATACCTAGATGTTTATCAGCAGTTCCATCATTATCATGTACATGGACGTGCCTTACATAAGGAGCTAAATTCGCTGTCCACTTCATTACTGATGACTTTGAATAACAATTTGCATGACCAATATCTAAACAAAGTCCAAAATCAGGATGGTCTACTTTCTTTGCTACTTGCAAAATAGGAGCAATCTCAGGGTCTTGCACATTTTCCATTAAAACCTCAATACCTTCTTTATTCTCCAAAAATTTTTTATAAAAATCTGCAACTCGGTCTGCCCATTTAATTAGCAAATAAACTCTTGGTATGTAACAAGTATGATACACTATTTTCTTAGCACCTAATGCTTTAGCTGCTTGATACGCTTGTTCATAGCGTATGAATGTATTTTCCAAAGCTAAACTATCATAAGACATCGGATTTAAATCTAAGAACGGTCCATGAATTGTTAGCTTTTCACACTCCATTTTTTCTAAACGTCTTCGATAAGAATAAATATTTTGTGGAAGATTATCTAAATTATCTGCAACAGAAAACTCAATACTTTCTATTCCACAATCATATTCTTGTGTTAAACGTAACATGTCTTCGTCCTTTAGTAAATGACTAATATAAACCATAATTTGCTCCTTTTACAGTTTTATTTTTGATTTTTGTCCTGGTTTTCTACATTTTCTGCTTTTTTATTTTTTCGTTTTTTATAAGCTACTCTACCACCTTCTAATGCAGCACAACCTACAAATCCACCTAAGAAGCCTAATGCAGCAACTGAAACTTCACTATTTTTTAAATCCTTTACCTCTCCACTACCAGAATCGGATTTATTTTCTGCATTTGTCTGCGTTTCTCCTGACTCTGTTTGGGCACTATATTCTTCCGTGTAAGGCTCTGCTGCAAAATTCCATCCGCCTGATTTTTTCTTCGTTTTAGCTGCCTGTGTCGTTTGATTATTTGCAGCTGTCGTCGTAGTATTCGCTGCAACAGTACCTCTTGTATAGCTACTTCTTGTTGGTGTATAAGAACTAATAGTGCTTCTTTGCCTTGTACTTTCGCTTACGCTACTTGTTTCTTTTTTAGAAGCTTTTGTCGTTTCTTTTTCTGTAGGTGTCTCAACACCTGTTCCTTTACCATCTCCTTTGCTACCTTTTGTTACCTTTACATCAGACATATCATAAAGTGCAGTCTTACCATCTTTTAAACGAAGATAAGAAATCAGTCCATAAAAAGCTTGCTCTGTTGCCATTCCATTGACTTCACCTGCTGCACCGCCACCATTATTTTCGGCACCAGCCTTTACATGCATAAATCCACTTTTTGAAACATGATAGGTTAATAGATTTTCAATTGTCCAGTATCCGCCTTTGACAAAACGTACATCCTTTTCAGGATCAATACCTAAAGAGGTAAGTCCTGTAAGAACCTGAACACAAGACTCTGAGGTTTCCACACCCATGGTTCCATATCCGCCGTTTTTTAGCTGAATTGTACTAAGATAGTTTAAAGCTCTATCCACTGCCTTTGTAACTTTTTCATATCCTTTTTTCTGATAATAAGGTGCAAGTGCCTGTAATGCCATACCAGTTAAATCAGAATCTCCGCTTTCACCCATTAGATTCCAACCACCGTTTTTACATTCACCTTCTACTAAATAGTCAATTAATTTCTGTCTTGTTGTCCTATTTTTAATACCAGAAACTTTAGGAATCTCATACTTTGGATTACAATCAAGTGCTAACAATGCCCAAATTGGTCCATTCATTCCCTGTGCAACTACCATATCAAAGTCAGCAAGTGGCTTAAATAAATTGTAACCTGCAACATTGGTTGCATCCTTTCCCATTGCAGTTACAGTTAGAATCGCCTTTGAATACTGTGTATATTTTACTGTATTCGTTAACTTTCCTTTATTTTCTTCTAGATAATTTGCAAAATGATTGTAATAAGTTTTAAAATACTTGTTATTTAAGTCTAATCCATTTCTTGCAAATCCTAATACAAACCACTCACTACCAATTGTTGGATTTTTATCTTTCTTTAAAATGTAATTTTGAACTTCATCTACAACACTAGAAACAGATTTCTTTAATTTATGTGCTCCCTGTACAATTGTAACTTTACAGGTTGCACTAATTTTAGAATTATTTTTTACACTAACTGTAATCGTTGCAGTTCCTGCTTTTTTAGCAGTAACCTTTCCACTACTATTTACCGTTGCAACTTTTGTATTACTGCTTTTCCAAACCAATGTATACTTTTCTGTAATTTGACTTGGCTCTACTGTTGGCTTTAGCGTAACACTTTGTCCTATATTAATTCCCATTGTTTTATCAATCGAAACCTTTGTAATTGGAATGGATAAATCTACAATGACAATTTCTGTTAACCTCTGTCCTCTTGATACAACAAATTGATTATTCTGGGTTGTTACTGGTAATTCTACAAGTTCTCCTCTTGATATCGTAAAAATCTTTGGATTTTTCAATTTAGAATAATTACTTGGAATATCCATTGCTAAGGATACCTTTCTAGAATGTTGACAGTCCTCACCAGTTCTAATATCAGTATAGCTAATTTTTTTATGATAAGCAATTGTACTTGTTGAAGTTCCATAAGCTGCTTTTAATAGCTTTAAAACTTCTGTATGATTGGTTTCATTTGTTACATTCGTCTTAATATACCACGTTTTACTACCAACATGAATACCATTCGATGAAGAAATTGATTCAAGAATACGATTTTGAACCGTTTCCATATCGGATTTATCTACCTTTTCTTTTTCTATATCGGATAATTCTTCATAAGCACTTGTTGCAGTAATAAAATTTTTCATTACACTTGATTCTAAGTCAATATTTGTCTGGTTTAATGCCTGCGATATCGCATGATTGATTCCTTCTACTGTCATACCAGATTGGGCATGGACTATACACCCAAATAATAGAATCCAGACGATTAAAAAAATAGCTCTTCTTATTCGTTTCATAAGTTATCACTCCTAAGCCTCTCGTTCAATTAATCCATATTTACGTTTAATTCGTTCTAATTTCTCTAATAATGGTTTACTTAAAAACCACAAAAAGAATACCGTTGATGTTGCCTGCACTAGGTCAACCGGTGCTCCTGAGATATAAAAAGCAATGACGCTTTCTTTTGTTAAATATCCATAAGACATCAGTACACTTGCTGGATTCATAATTCCACCCCAAATAAACATGATGCTTAAAAATCCATATAAACATAAGTGTAATTTTTTTGCCTTTAAGATTCCTTTTTGATATAAAATACCTGCTAAAAATCCAATAATTCCATAAGAAAACATCTGCCACGGTGTCCACGGTCCTTGTCCAAAGAACATATTTGAAATCATCATAATCATACAAGCTACTAAAAATCCTGCCTCACCACCAAAAGAAATTCCGGTAATAATCACAATTGCTGCAATTGGTTTAAAGCTTGGAACCATGAAAAAAGCTCCTCTACCTGCTACACCAATCGCCGCAAGTACTGCAATGACCATAATTTCTCTTGCTTGTGGCTTTCTTCCTTCAAAGACTAAGAAAAACGGAATCATTGCACTAAATACAATGATTAAACTTACCGCTAGATATTTCTTGCCATGAAAAATTTTTACGGATAAATAAAGTAAAACTGGCACTAATAGAATCATTAATAAAAGAGAAATCCAAGTTCTTTTATCTACTTTTCCTTTGTGAATCGGTGTCACAATTACCCCATCATCTAAAAGTCTATATTCTTCTAAATCTCTCTCATCATCTTCTTTCGTTTCTAAATGTTCATAAGATTTATT
>CABUZU010000151.1 GCA_902496125.1 uncultured Lachnospiraceae bacterium | reverse complement strand
TCAAGGAATTACAACAGGAGCACAGCCTGTCATTAGCTATAACTATGGAGCTAAGCTTTATAAAAGAGTAAAACAAGGAATTATGGTTGTATTTGTTATTGCACTAAGTTATACAGTATCAGCATGGTTTATTGTTGACCATTTTCCAGAATTTTTCTTACGATTATTTACAAAAGAAGAACAGTTGGTTCAGACAGGAATTCCATGTTTACAACTGTTCTTTGGCGGATTCTATATGATGAGTTTTCAATTTATCGGTCAATCAACCTTTGTTGCAACCGGTTATAGTAAACATGCGGTATTCTTTAGTTTATTAAGAAAAGCATTTATTGTAGTACCATTAACCTTAATTCTCCCACATTTTATGGGGGTAAATGGGGTGTTCATGGCAGAACCTATTAGTAATTTCATCGGTGGAAGTGCTTGTTTTATTACCATGATGCTTACGGTTTGGAGAAATTTGTCTCGATCTTTATGTAATGACGATAATTCTTAGGGGTAAGCCCTGTAATTTTCTTAAATTGATTACAAAAGGCAGCAGCATCTTTAAATCCACAAGAATAAGCAATCTCAGTAACAGTATATTTAGGAGAACGAAGCATATTTGCAGCATTTCTTACTCTTACCTGTAGTAAATATTGCTTAGGAGAAATATGTTCGTTTTCCATAAATATACGATAGAGATAAGTGCGGTCAATACCGATAAAAGCGGCAATTTCAGAAATTTTAATGGGATAAGCGTAATTATTATTAATATATTCCATTGCCGTTTGTAAATAGTTCTTAGAATAATCTTGTTCGGTATCAGTAAGATTGACTTTCGTATGACCTAGAATTTGAAGTAAATAGCCATTTAGCGTAATGAGATTATGATTAGGTTCTAAAAAATATCTCCAAATTTCTAATCCAAGTGTCGGAAGAGGAGAATTATCTGATGTAAATACACAATTATGATCAAAGCAAGTTTCAGGTAGAATATCATCTACGAATTTTCCATCAAAACCAATCCACGTGTATTCCCAAGGGTCTAAGTCATCTGCACGATAATAAGTAGATTCCATTGGATGAATTAAAAAAGCATCGCCAGCTTTTAAATGATAAGTATGATAATCTTTTTTAAAAATCCCCTTTCCCTTTATAATAATATGAAGTAAGTAATGCGGTCTAATAGCTGGTCCCCAAGAATGTGAAGGTTGACATTGTTCATGACCACAAAAATATACGGCTAGTAAATGGTTCAGCATAAATCCTCCTAATTTCATTTATACAACATTTTTACAATTCTAAGTCACAAATTAAATAGAAAATCCACACGCTTTATTATATAATTTGAACCATCAAAACACAAGAACTTTTGGAGGTAAATTAGAAATGGCAAAAATTACATTTATGGGTGCTGGTAGTACAGTATTTGCTAGAAATGTATTAGGAGACTGTATGTGTACTCCAGCTTTATGTGACAGTGAAATTGCATTATATGATATTGATGCAAAGCGTCTAGAAGATTCTGAAATTATTTTAAATGCAATCAACAAAAATATAAATAATAACCGTGCGAAAATCAAGACCTATTTAGGAGAGGAAAATCGTAAAGAGGCGTTAAAGGGAGCAACTTTTGTTGTAAATGCTATTCAGGTCGGTGGATACGATCCTTGTACCATTACAGATTTTGAAATTCCTAAAAAATATGGTCTACGTCAGACGATTGCAGATACTTTAGGAATTGGCGGAATTATGAGGGGGCTTAGAACCATCCCAGTAATGGAAGGATTTGCAAGAGATATGGAAGAGGTTTGCCCAGATGCATTGTTTTTAAATTATACCAATCCAATGGCAATCCTATCAGGTTATATGCAGCGTTACACTGGTGTAAAAACGGTCGGTCTTTGTCACAGTGTACAAGTTTGCTCTGAGAAGTTATTAAAATCCTTAGATATGGAAGACCAGTTAGAGGGAAGGGTCGAAACCATTGCTGGTATTAACCATATGGGATGGTTATTAGACATCCGCAACAAAGATGGCGTGGATTTATATCCAGAAATTAGAAAAAGAGCAGCCAAAAAGAATGCAACAGAAAAACATGACGATATGGTCCGTTTTGAATATATTAAGCATTTAGGATATTATTGCACAGAATCTAGTGAACACAATGCAGAATATAATCCATTGTTTATTAAATCAAAATATCCAGAATTAATCGAACAGTTTAATATTCCATTAGATGAATACCCAAGAAGATGTATCAAACAGATTGCAGAATGGGAAGAGGAACGAAATAATATTTTAAAAGATGGTAAGGTTACTCATGAAAGAAGTAAGGAATATGCTTCTTATATTATGGAAGCAGTTGTTACCAATAATCCATATAAGATTGGTGGTAATGTAATTAATAATGGTTCCATTGAAAACTTACCAGCTGACGTTTGTGTAGAAGTTCCTTGTTTAGTAGATGGCAATGGAATTACACCTTGTAGAATTGGTCGTCTTCCAGTTCAATTAGCAGCAATGAATATGACAAATATTAATCCTCAATTGCTTACAATTGAAGCAGCTGCTACAAGAAAGAAAGATTATATTTATCAGGCAGCAATGTTAGAGCCACATACAGCAGCAGAACTTAGCATTGATGATATTGTAAAAATGTGTGATGAACTTATTGATGCTCATGGAGCTTATATGAGTATGTATAAATAGGTATTAGCTAAGATTAAAAAGTCTCATTTGTCTTTATTTTTATTAAAATCTAGACGAATGAGATTTTTTGGTGTATGATTAGGAAAGTACAAAATGATAGATTAAGAAGGAGTAAATTTATGAGTACAAAAATGTATAACCCAAAAACCATTGAAAAAAAATGGCATAAAATTTGGGAAGATGAAAAAGCATTTGCAGCAACAGATGACTATTCAAAACCAAAATATTACGCATTAGTAGAATTCCCTTATCCATCAGGACAGGGACTTCATGTAGGACATCCTCGTCCATATACTGCAATGGATATTGTATCTAGAAAACGTAGAATGCAAGGTTATAATGTATTATTCCCTATGGGATGGGATGCGTTTGGTCTTCCTACTGAAAACTATGCAATTAAAAATAAAATTCATCCAGCAATTGTTACTCGTAACAATGTAAAACGTTTTAAAGACCAATTACAGTCTTTAGGCTATTCTTTTGACTGGGACAGAGAGATTAATACCACAGACCCAGAATATTATAAATGGACTCAATGGATTTTCTTAAAATTATTTAAAAAAGGTCTTGCTTATAAAACAGAGATGCCAATTAACTGGTGTACTTCTTGTAAATGCGGTTTAGCAAATGAAGAAGTTGTAGATGGCGTTTGCGAACGTTGTGGTAGCGAAGTTGTTCGTAAGGTAAAGAGCCAGTGGATGTTAAAAATCACTGAATATGCAGATAAATTAATTGATGACTTAGATATGGTAGATTATATCGACAGAGTAAAGGTTTCTCAAAGAAACTGGATTGGTCGTTCAAATGGTGCAGAAGTAGATTTCCAGATTAAAGGAAAAGAAGAAAAGCTTCGTATCTATACCACTCGTTGTGATACATTATTCGGTGTTACCTACATGGTTGTATCTCCAGAACATCCATATCTTGATAAATACAAAGATGAAATTAAAAACTGGGATGAAATTATCGCTTATCGTGAAATGGCTGCTAGAAAGTCAGACTTTGAACGTACTGAACTTGCAAAAGATAAAACTGGTGTATGCATTGATGGATTAGTAGCAATCAACCCTGTAAATAATCAGGAGATTCCAATTTGGGTATCAGACTATGTATTAATGTCTTATGGTACTGGTGCAATTATGGCGGTACCTGCACATGACTCTCGTGACTGGGAATTTGCTAAG
>CABUZU010000150.1 GCA_902496125.1 uncultured Lachnospiraceae bacterium | reverse complement strand
CTGCTCCATACACATAATTGATGCACTAAGGTCTACTACTGCAAGTCTCTTCTCAATGACTTCATCAATACTTACAGAATCATATTTTACTGCATTTGGATTTACTGCTGGGTCACTGTCATAAACACCATCAATGGATTTTGCAAGCAAAATCTTATCTGCTTCAATTTCAACTGCACGAAGTACAGCACCAGTATCGGTTGAAAAATAAGGATGACCAGTTCCACCTGCAAAGAATACAACCTTACCTGCCTTAAAGCATTCATTTGCTAAATCTTTACTAAATAGCTTCGTCATTGTTCCTACTGCAAAAGGAGTTAAAATCTCAGTCTGCATTCCAGCATTTCTAAAGATTTCTGATACATAGATTGCATTCATAACGGTTGCTAACATACCAATCTGGTCAGCCTTTGGTCTATCAATGGCATCACTAGTACGTCCTCTCCAGAAGTTACCTCCACCAATTACTACACCAATCTCTACACCTTTATCTACAGCTGGTTTTACCTGAGCAGCTACATCCTTACAGATTGCTTCATCAAAGCCCATCTTCTTATCGCCAGCTAACGCTTCACCGCTTAACTTTAATAATACTCTACTCATTGTGTATCTCCTATGTTGTCTTTTTATCTTTTTATCTTTTTTAGTATAGCAAAAAACCGATTTTCATTCAAGCGTTTTCTACAAAGCCTTCATCAACAAATAACTCACTTCCATCTGCTGCATTCGTTGCCAAAATATCACATCGTTCATTTTGAGGATGACCATTATGACCCTTCACCCAAATGAACTTGACGTTGTGATTTTTCTTCGCTTCTAAGAGTCGCTTCCACAAATCTACATTTTTAACTGGTTCGTTTTTTCCACGTTTCCAATTCTTCTTAATCCATCCATCAATCCAATTTTTATTAAATGCATTGACAAGATAAGCAGAATCCGAATATAAATCCACCTCACAGGGACGAATTAACGCCTCTAGACCGGCAATTGCCGCCATCATCTCCATTCGATTATTCGTTGTTCTCTTATATCCCTTTGAAAGCTCCCTCTCATGTAAGGTTCCATTTTTATCTCGATACTGTAACACCACACCATAACCACCGGGTCCATTTGGATTCCCCCTTGCAGCACCATCGGTATAAATTTCTACCTTCATGCTAATCAATCTTCCTTTCTAAAAATGCTTGGCATCTTTCTAATATCTTAGGGTCATCGCTTGAATTTAAAAACTCTACCGTTCCCTTTTTATTATCTTCCTTTAATAAATCCTTCTCTTCTAATCTTCGGTGAAGTTCCTTTACGGTACCAAGACTACCATCAATTAACTGAATGTCGCGGTTCCCCAAATAACTTCTTAATTCTTTCTTTAAAAACGGATAATGCGTACAACCAAGTACAATAGACTCCGTTGCAGGAATTAAATATCTTCCAATCTTCGCATCAAAATAGTCATCTAAATGCTCCCCTTCTAATTCCCCACGCTCGACAAATTCCATAAGTCCATCACAAGGAACTGGCACAATATCCGCCTTAGCAGCATACTGTGCTAAAAGCTGTCTGAATTTTTCCTGTTTAATTGTCATTGGAGTCGCTAAAACTAGGATTCTTCCGCCCTTACTATTTACCACCGCTGGCTTAATTGCCGGTTCAATTCCTACAATTGGTAGTTCTGGATATTTTACTCGAAGTAATTTTACCGCTGCACTCGTTGCCGTATTACAAGCAACTGCTAAGCCCTTAATTCCTCTTTCTAATAACTCATCTACCACATGAAATGTAAGTCTTCGTATTTCCTCTTGAGATTTTACACCGTAAGGAGCATTCTTAGAATCCCCATAATAGATGTAGTCTTCACTTGGCATAAACTTTACCGCTTCTCTTAAAACACTGATTCCGCCAAGTCCTGAGTCCATAAATCCAATTGGCCTATCTTTATTTATTTTTAAAGCGCCCATAACGCCTAACGCCTCTCTTTCGTAGTATTTTCGTATCTAGTGTATCATATTTTTTATAGGTTGTGGTAAAAATTTTAAAAATTAAGAAACAAGTCAAGCCCCCTATCATACTATGGTATTGTAAATAAATTTTAGGAGGCAAAATCCAATGAGTGATTTAGCTGCTACAAATTGTTCTGGAGGCTGTGGTTCGTTTAATAATAATGGTTGTGGTTGTGGAAACAACCTAATCTGGATTATCCTTTTACTTTGCTGTTGTGGAAATGGATCTTCCTTATTCGACAATGGCGGATGCGGCTGTGGTAATGACAACAACAACTGCATGTGGATTGTTTTATTACTTTTATGCTGTGGCGGTTGCGGCTGCTAGTTTTATTCGCAACAAGAAAGGGGATACAATCCCCTTTCCTACTATTTATCTTTATTCTTTTCTTCTTTTTCTTTCTCTTCTCGTTCGCATTCATCATCTATTTCATAAACGGTATCACCATCTATTACCATTCTTTGATTCATGTTACACTCCATAGATTTCTTTTATTACATTATATGACCCTAGAACACATCTGTTTCTCTTGGCATAATAATTGCTGCAACAATATAAAGAATAATTCCACTACCACCAAGTAATGTAAATGCAGCCCAAATTAAACGAACAAGCGTTGCATCAATTCCTAAATACTGTGCAAGACCTCCACATACCCCATCAATTATTTTACCTTTTTCAATCTTACATAATCTTCTATTCATATTATAACTCCTTTTCTACTACACAAGTTGATTTAATCGTTCCTACTAAGGACTGTAGGGCATCTACTACATGAGGTCTAATGTCACCACCAATTAATACATACATGATGTCATCTCCGACTTTTAATTCACCTTCATTTAGCCATACTTTAATATAGTAGATTCCCTCCATCTTGTAAGTATCTTCTATTGCCTTATCTACTTTTTCTTTATCATAGGAAAATTCCATTCCATTAACAGCTTCGGCATCTTTTTTACCATTTCTTACCATTGCCTTTGCAGTACTACGCACAATGCCATTATGCGTTAGATACATTCCTATTTTCTTAGCACTCTCATCCGCCTTCGCTTCTTTTAACCATTCATCTATTGATGGGGATTTCTTCATTATCTATTACACTCCTTCATACTCGTTTTGTATACTAGAATAATACAAAAAAAATAAATCGTCAATAAAAAAGACTGGTCGCCCAGCCTTTTTTAGTTTTATTTTAACAACATATTTGCCACTTTCTTAAGTTCCTCACGAATTGCAATATGCTGTGGACATGCTTTTTCACATTCACCACATTCAATACATTCCGTTGCTTGTTTCTTTCCGTGTCCGCCTACTAACCATCCTTCTTGATGAAGTGCTGCTGCCTTATCACCATAAAGAGTTAAATAGTTCATTGCAGTAAATGAACCAGAAATTCCGATATCATTTGGACATACCTTTGCACAGTAGTTACAAGTTGTACAAGGAATTAATGGAATCTTCTTTAATTCTTCTTGTGCCTTCTTTAAGACCTCATCCTGTTCTTTGGTCAGTCCATTAAAGTCTTTCATATAAGATAAATTATCTTCCATCTGTTCTACATTACTCATACCAGATAAAACAGTAATGACACCTTCTAAGCTTGCTGCAAATCGAACTGCCCAAGATGCTACAGAAGAGTTTGGTTCTGCTTTTTTTAAAATCTTAGCTACTGCTTCTGGTGGATTGGCAAGCATACCGCCTTTTACCGGTTCCATAATGATAACTGGCTTGCCATATTTTCTTGCTACTTCATAGCAACCTTTTGACTGAATAGCGGGATTTTCCCAATCGGCATAATTAATCTGAAGCTGAACAAATTCCATCTCTGGATGTGCTTTTAAGATTTCTTCTAATTCTTCTGGGGTAGAATGGAAAGAAAAT
>CABUZU010000149.1 GCA_902496125.1 uncultured Lachnospiraceae bacterium | reverse complement strand
CTGTTCTACAAGCCCCTAGCAAAAATACTTTTTCCAATATCAGTACCTCAATTCTTTATCATAAATTTCTATTAATTTTACTCAAAACAAGCCCTAATCACTTCAATAATCCTATCCTGCTGCTCTTTTGTCATCTTATTATCACTTGGCAGACACAGTCCTCTTGCAAAGATATCCATTCCAACATCCACGCCTTCTCCTGCGATATAGGCATTGGTTCTTGCTCTGCCATTTCCATCTCTTGTCACAAATGGATTCATGCGATAAATCGGCTGCATATGCATAGGTTTCCAAATCGGTCTACCTTCTGCATTGATACTTGCAATGGCTTCTAAGATTTCAGTTGGACAAGACTTTCCTGCTTCTGCTAGATAAAGAGCTTCTTGTTCGCCTCTTACCTGCTTACACATTGCTTCCTTATCAATCATCATGCAAGATAACCAGTAGTTCGGCTCACATTCAGCAGGAATTGGATTCATCTGAACAGGTAATCCCGCAAGTCCTTCCTTATATCTTTGATAAATGGCTTTCTTTTGTGCAATGTGTTCTTCTAAGTAAGGGAACTGTCCTCTTACCACACCAGCAATCACATTGCTCATTCGGTAGTTGTAACCTAATTCTTCATGTTGATACCAAGGAGCATTTTCTCTTGCCTGAGTGGACCACTTACGAACTTTATTCGCTGCTTCTTCATCATCGGTTAAAAGCATGCCGCCTGAAGAACCAGTAATAATTTTATTTCCATTAAAAGAAATTGCATTGTAAGTACCAAAAGTACCAGTCTGAACTCCTTTATAAGTAGCTCCTAAGGACTCTGCTGCATCTTCAATAATCACTGCACCATGCTTATCACAAATTGCTTTAATTTCATCCACCTTTCCCGGTGTGCCATAAAGATGTGCAACAACAACGGCCTTAACTTCTGGATATAGTTCAAATGCTTTTTCTAGTGCTACTGGATCCATGTTCCAACTGTCGTATTCGGTATCAATAAAGACTGGTACGCCACCTTCATATACAACTGGGTTAACCGTTGCATCAAATGTCATATCCGAACAAAAGACCTTATCTCCTGGTTTTACTCCAGCAAGTTTTACTGCCATATGTAATGCAGCGGTTCCTGCTGATAAGGCTACTGCATATTTACAACCTACTTTTTTGCAAGCTTGATGTTCGACTTCATTGATATTTGCTCCAACCGTAGACATCCAATTGGTTTCATATGCTTCCATTACATATTTCATACTGTCAGAATACATGGTTGGGCTACTAAGCCATACTTTTGATTCCAATTTCTCAAATGTATTTTCTTTTTTAAACATGTCTTCTCCTTCACTAATCCGCCGGATGATAAGTGCTCACCACTTCTTCCACCCTCTCCCTCATATCTTCTTTATTCTTATACGCAGCTTCCAGTAACCCATCCAACTGCTTTAGGAACACTTCAATATCAAATGGAATCGGGCATCCAATATGGATTAGTTCATTCTTTGTTTTCTTAAGACCTTCCTCGGCCATCAGTTTCTCCTCATAGAGCTTCTCGCCGGGTCTAAGTCCTGTATAAGCGATTTTTATATCTACATCTGGTTTAAATCCAGACAATCGAATCAAGTTTCTTGCAAGTGTGTCAATCTTAACCGGCTCGCCCATATCGAGCACGAAAATCTCTCCACCTTTTGCATAAGTACCGGCAAGTAACACCAAGCTTACTGCCTCAGGAATTGTCATAAAATATCGGATAATATCTGGATGGGTAACGGTTACCGGTCCTCCTGCCGCAATTTGCTTCTTAAACAGTGGAATGACCGAACCATTGCTTCCTAGTACATTGCCAAATCGCACAGCGACAAATTCCGTCTTCGTCTGTCTTAGTGCTTCTACAATCTCAGGCTTGGTAATGACCTCATCCATTCCGTGAGTAAATAACTGAGGAATCTCATAAGCCTTCCCTTCCTGTACCTTCTTAGCAAATGCCTGAATAATCATCTCACAGATACGCTTGGAAGCACCCATGATATTGGTAGGATTAACTGCCTTATCCGTACTAATCAGTACAAATTTCTTACATCCATGAGACATTGCTGCATAGGCAGTCTTGTATGTACCCATTGCATTATTCTTAATTGCTTCACAAGGGCTGTCCTCCATCAAAGGCACATGCTTGTGAGCTGCTGCATGGTAAACAATCTCTGGTCTGTAACGCTCAAACAAATCGAAAACCTTTCTACTATCTCGTACAGAACCAATAATCGTATCTAATTTCAAATTTGGATATTTCTTTTTTAGTTCCTGCTGTATATCATAAGCGTTATTCTCATAAATGTCAAATAAAATTAAATGTTTTGGTTCATGTGCCGCAATTTGTCTTGCAAGTTCTGAGCCAATCGAACCCACACCGGTAACTAAAACGACCTTACCAGTAATGTATTCAAATACTTCCTTCATATCTGTCTTAATTGGAGCACGTCCTAATAAATCTTCAACTTGAACTGGCTTCATCTTACTAACGGTAATCTCTCCATTGTAAATCTGATGCATATTTGGAAGACTCATCAGTTCACAAGAGGTTGCATTACAGATTTGAAGGATTTCTCTCTTATCCTTTGGTTTCGCACTTGGAATTGCTACATAAATCTTCTCAATTCCAAATTTTTGTACTGCTTCCATAATCATCTCTCTGCCACCAAAGATTGGCGTTCCATCAATGTATCTCCCCCATTTATTGGAGTTATCATCGATAAAGCAGTAAACCTTTTCATGAACCTTCTTCGAATGATTGATGTCTCTAAAAATCATCTGTCCTGCACTACCTGCACCAATTAACATGACACGTTTTTCATATCCTACTTCTTGGCTTCTTTGTCCTCTAAGTAGAAGAATCAGTCGATATGCAAATCGAATGCCCAAGGTTAGGCAAAACTGTAGTAGAATACCAAATACAAAGTAGGATGCTGGCATTCTGTGAACAAATGCTACGACTGCTACGATATAAACCATACCCGTAATCATGGTTGCCACAACAACTCTCATCAGTTCCGAATAACTAGCAAATCGCCAGATACTCTTATAGAGGCGTAAAAACCAGAATACGACAATGCAAAAACCTGCATAAATTAGGATGGTCTTATAATAGGTGTAGCGATAGTCTGCTGGGATGGAATCGAACTTGCAATCAAATCGAATCCATAGTGCACCGAAATAGGATGCGATGACTGCTATGAAATCATAAACCATTAGTAATAAGGTTACAATCTCCCAGTGTTCTAATATTTTTTTCTTTTTCTTTGCGTTTTCACCCATGTTTTCTTCTCCTATACTATAGTTAAAACATATTCAGTATAATAATTATTCTTATTGTTGTAAAGTATTTTTTTTAATCTGTTACAAATATTGACAAATTTCGTCACTGTCGCTAAAAAATAGAGCCGTGAAAACGGCTCTAGATAATAACCATAATAATTCCTCCATTACTATCATTAATAATCTTTTGCAGGGCTTCTTGCATTTTCATCTGGCAGGTTTCGGTCATCTGGGATATCTTGGTCTGCATTCCATCTGCCACAATTTGCTCAATGGATTTGCCAAAGATATTGGTCTGCCAGATGCCTTCTGGTCCTTTTGCGGCGTTTCCTTTGATATAGGTGATTAAATCCTGTGCCTGTTGTTCGCTTCCTACAATCGGTGCAATCTCGGTTTCAATTGCGGAGCGAATCATATGAATTGCATTGGCACTGGCTTTCATCTTAACTCCATATTTATTGCCATGTTTGACTAATACCGGGTCATCGATTAATATCGTTTGTCTTTCGGGGGTAACGACACCATATCCAGTGCCTTTTACGCTATTTAATGCTCCTTCTACTTTCTGATAAGAGGACTTCATTTTGGCAAATTCCGAT
>CABUZU010000148.1 GCA_902496125.1 uncultured Lachnospiraceae bacterium | reverse complement strand
TGTACTTATCTAACTCTGCCTGAATAACATCTTCAGGTCCTACAAGAATAACGCCTAACATCTTGTTTTGTTTTACGGCATCTACAGCACCTTTTACAGGTTCTACAGGTGCTAAATCGCCACCCATAGCATCTACAACTACAATAGTCTTTTCTTGCATAGTACCTCCTATTAATAGTTAGTAAAAAAGACACAACTACGTTGTGCCTTTTACTAATTCTCATATTTAAGTTCAAAGCAACATTATGCTTCTACTTTGTCAACAATAATCTCTTTTTTATTGTAAGAGCCACAAGCCTTGCATACTCTGTGAGGCATCATTAACGCTCCACACTTACTGCATTTAACTAAATTAGGAGCACTCATCTTCCAATTAGCTCTACGGCTATCTCTTCTAGCTCTTGAAGATCTGTTCTTAGGGCAGATAGACATGGTTACACCTCCTTGTTGTTTCTATTCTTTGGTAGCTGCATTAAAAAGATCTAAGATAGCAGCCATACGCATATCCTTTGGTTCTTCCTTACAACTACAAGTTCCGCGATTAAGATTCGCACCACATCTATTACAGATTCCCTTGCAATTCTCATCACACAGAACTTTCATAGGCATGTGGAGTAATAATTCTTGCAAAATCAGGTTCTCAGTATTTAACTGATCATCCTCCATGTAAGTCTGTTCATCTACACCTTCACTACCTTCCTCTGCTAAGAGTTTCTTATCGATTTCAGTAACGAGACTGATAGAAAAATCAGTAGGAACTTCTTCAAGACATCTATCGCAAACAAGTCCCAAGGTAAGATTTCCTTGTACTTCTACATGAAAGCGTTGATTTCCTTCATTTCGTACCTTAAATAAAAAGTCCTGTTTCTTTAAGATTGGATAATCACTCTTATTCCAACGAATACAGTCCTTCTCAAAAGGAACTTCCATTGTGTATTCTTTTCCAACAGTCAATAAAATATCGGATAAATGAATCAGCATATATATTTTCTCCTAATACGCACTTTGTTTATTATACATAGGCTACCTGTTTTTGTCAATCAAAATTTTCAAAAAAATATGAAAAGGGGAGTTTTGCCTCCCCTTTTGGCTAATAAAGTTATTAATAACCCTTGGATTTATTAGTTGTTGATTAACTTATCTTCGCCATTCCAGCTGTATAATTTTCTAATTTCTTCACCAACTACTTCTGATGGATGTTCTGCAGCTAATTTTCTCATAGCCTTGAAGTGTACCTGTCCACCAGCTTCAGACATATCTAATAAGAATTCTTTTGCAAATGTACCATCCTGGATATCTGAAAGAATCTTCTTCATTGTCTTCTTCGTTTCTTCTGTAACAAGCTTAGGTCCAGTAATATAATCACCATATTCAGCTGTATTAGAAATAGAATATCTCATTCCTGCGAAACCACTCTGATAGATTAAATCTACGATTAATTTCATTTCATGGATACATTCGAAATATGCGTTACGTGGGTCATAACCAGCTTCTACTAAAGTTTCGAAACCAGCCTGCATAAGAGCACATACACCACCACAAAGAACAGCTTGTTCACCGAATAAGTCTGTTTCTGTTTCAGTTCTAAATGTAGTCTCTAATACACCAGCTCTTGCTCCACCAATACCTAAAGCATAAGCTAATGCTCTATCCTGAGCTTTACCAGTAGCATCCTGTTCTACAGCAATTAAGCAAGGAACACCTTTGCCTGCCTGATATTCGCTTCTTACAGTATGTCCAGGTCCTTTAGGAGCGATCATAGTAACATCAACACCTGCTGGAGCTTTAATTAAACCAAAGTGTACGTTGAAACCATGAGCGAACATTAACATATCGCCATCTTTTAAGTTTGGTTCGATGTCTTTCTTATACATAGCAGCTTGTTTTTCATCATTGATAAGAATCATGATGATATCTGCTAACTTAGCAGCTTCTGCTGCTGTGTATACTTTAAAGCCCTGAGCTTCTGCTTTAGCCCAAGAACGGCTTCCTTCGTATAAACCGATGATAACATCACATCCTGAATCTTTTAAGTTAAGGGCATGAGCATGTCCTTGGCTACCATAACCAATGATAGCAATTTTCTGACCATCTAATAATGATAAGTCGCAATCCTCTTGATAAAAAATCTTAGCCATTTTGACATTCCTCCATTAAATATATAAAATTTATCATATAAACTATAGTTTGCGGTTGTAGACCTCGGTACCTTTAGCCATTCCTCTTGGAAGACCTGTAATACCTGTACGGGCAACCTTCAAAATCTTATAGCTAGATAGCAATTGTAAAAATGCATCTAATTTAGACTGATTACCAGTCAATTCAATAATTAAAGAATCACTTGCAACATCTATAATCTTCGCACGGAAGATATCTGCAATTGAAATCACCTGAGGACGTGTATCCGGAGATGCTGCTACTTTAACTAAAATCAGTTCACGAATTACGGAACTATTCTCTGGAAGCTCACGAATCTGTACTACATTTCGTAACTTCATTACTTGTTTTTTAATCTGTTCTAGAGAATCTTCATCTCCACTAGCAACAACAGTCAGTCTTGAAAGGCGTTCATCATCTGTCTTGCCAGCAGTAATGCTGTCGATGCTAAAACCTCTTCTACTAAAAAGTCCAGCCACTCGACTAAGCACACCCGTATCATCTTCAACTAGAATCGATAGTACTATGCTTTTGCTATTCATACTAAATCTCTCCCACATCAATCGTTTTCTCGAATTTCTTCTTATATTAGCACAAGAAAAAACAAAAATCAACTATTAGCTTAAAACAAATAGTGGTCTCCTAACAAAAAAACCGAAAAAAGCACAATTCCAATTGTACAAATAACACCAATTGCACTTCCAAGCATACTATCTGCTCTGCAAATGTATAGTGCATATCCTTTCCTATTAAAAGGCCACAGCAATTTTTCACCCTTCTTATTTAATAAATCAAGTGCTAAATGAGATAAATAAGCGGCCGCAAAACATAAAGTATATCTTCTGTTTGGAATAAATGCGTAAAAACAAGCACTACATAAAATCATTGCGACAAAACTATGCGTTCGCCCTCGATGTGGAGCCGAAATTCCCCACCATAAAAGTCCTGCAAATACTAAAATCATTACTGGGTTAAACTTTCCACCCTTCATAAATAAATATAAAAAACTAAAAGCACTTAATTTTACAACGTCTAAGACCGCTGTCTCTAAACGTTCCTCATAAATATCACAATCTGGCAGAGTCGATGCAAGCATTGCTGCCATACATCCACAACCCCAATCGACAATCGTTACTGGGCCCGTTTGTGACAATACCGCCAGCCCACATAATACGCCAGCTGGCATATGCGTTCTCCCTAACACAGTTACTCTTCTCCCTTCACTTCTTCTTCATCTGTATTTATTTTTCTTTCTCTTTCTTCTTTTCCTACTGAAACAATCATACAAATCAAATCACCAACCTCCTTGGTATCTGTTGATGTTTTCTTTGCTAAATTAATTACTTCTTTTACAGCAGTTAGTAAGTCGTTTTCCTTATAATAAAGAGATAAAACTTCCTCAAGCACCTTCGTTTCTACTAAATCAAGCAATTGTTGATTTGCTAATAAAAACCATTCTTTTTCGTAAAGTTCCATTACCTCATCAATATCAACGACTAATACACCCTCTTCTACATGAATCCCCATATAGCTATAAAGCGGATTTTTCTCTGGAATCGCTGTATTATTTGTAAAATAAGGCATTCCCTTCGCACCGCGTAAATGTTTTCTTGTTAAACAGGTAAGTCTCCCATCTAAGAAACGCCACACACTACTGTTTCCAATCTGAACCGTTCGAATCACATCCGGTGTTACCCATAGTCCCGACATACTACAAGCCATATGTTCAATCGAAGCATTCTCCTTAGCATCTTTACAAATTTTATAATTAATTTTTTCTAGCAGTGCTTGAACATCACT
>CABUZU010000147.1 GCA_902496125.1 uncultured Lachnospiraceae bacterium | reverse complement strand
TGAAGGTAAAGGTGTATGGACTGTTAAATGTGATGTTGCTCTTCCTTGTGCAACTCAGAATGAATTAGACTTAGAAGATGCTAAAGCATTAGTTGCTAATGGTTGCTTCGCAGTTGCTGAAGGTGCTAACATGCCTACTACTTTAGAAGCTACTAAATACTTACAGGAAAACGGCGTATTATTCGCTCCTGGTAAAGCTGCTAACGCTGGTGGTGTTGCTACTTCTGCACTTGAAATGTCTCAGAATAGCGAAAGATTAAGCTGGACTTTCGAAGAAGTTGATAGCAAATTAAAAGGAATCATGGTTAACTTATTCCACAACTTAGATGATGCTGCAAAACGTTATGGCAAAGAAGGCGACTATGTTGCTGGTGCAAACATTGCTGGTTTTGAAAAAGTTGTTGATGCGATGTTAGCTCAGGGCATTTGCTAATTATTATTACTTATAGTGAATAAAAGGAGGGAAATTTCCCTCCTTTTTGTATTTTATTTATTTTTATTGCATAAATATTCATACATTTTTGCCGAGAACTTGCATTTTAGAAATGAAACTGGTATACTTATTCTCAATTTAAAAGGGGGAGGAACTTACATTTGAACACTAGTAATTTAGAATTAGAAAATTTTAATCAAACAGAATTAGATGAGAAGTTTGACCAATTAATACAATACTGCTTAGCTTCTGGTCACATCGATCAAAATCTTTATGCCGAATACGATGTAAAAAGAGGTCTTCGTGACTCGAATGGTAAAGGTGTTTTAACTGGTTTAACTGAAATCTCAGATGTTGTAGCTTACACAACAGAAAATGGACGTAAGATTCCTGCTGATGGTAAGCTTTATTTCCAAGGATATGACGTAGAGGACATTATTGATGGATTTAAAGACCGTAAATTTAAATTTGAGGAAGTTACCTACTTATTAGTTTTTGGTTCTCTTCCAACCCAGTCTCAATTAAATGACTTTATTCAAATTTTAAGCAACGCTCGTGAACTTCCAAATAAGTTTGTACGTGATGTTGTTATGAAAGCACCTAGTGCAAACATTATGAATGCAATGCAAAAAAGTGTACTAACACTTTACTCTTATGATAAAAATCCAGACCATATTGACATTCCTAATGTATTAAGACAATCACTTGAACTCATTGCGAAATTTCCATTGTTGGCCGTTTATGGTTACCAAGCTCACAAGCATTATCATTTAGACCAAAGCTTAGTTATTCGATATCCCAAACCTGAGCTTTCTACTTCTGAAAATATTTTGCGTACACTTCGTCCAGATGGACAGTATACCGAATTAGAAGCAAGAGTTTTAGACGTTGCACTTATTCTTCATGCAGAACACGGTGGTGGTAATAACTCTACTTTTACCACTCATGTCGTATCTTCTACTGGAACAGATACCTATTCTGCGATTGCTGCTTCTTTAGGCTCGCTAAAAGGTCCTAAACACGGTGGTGCAAACTTAAAAGTAAAGCAAATGTTTGAAAACATTAAAGAAAATGTCAAAGACTGGACCGATGAAACCGAGCTTACTAATTATTTAATTAAAATCTTAGATAAACAAGCCTTTGATGGTTCTGGTCTTATCTATGGTATGGGACATGCGGTTTATACCTTATCAGACCCTAGAGCAACCATTCTAAAAAAATATGCCAAGCTACTAGCAAAAGAAAAAGGATTAACGGATGAATTCTATTTACTAGACCGAATTGAACACCTTGCTGGTGGACTCATTGCTCAACGCAGAAAACTCTTTAAAGATATCTGTGCAAACGTCGATTTTTATAGTGGATTTGTTTATACCATCTTAGATATTCCAGAAGAGATGTTCACACCAATCTTTGCGATTGCAAGAATCTCAGGTTGGTGTGCACACCGTATTGAAGAATTAGTCAATGATGGTAAGATTATCCGTCCTGCTTATAAATATGTCGGACACCACAGAGGTTATATTGATATTGAACAACGTTAATCTTAAGCCGAGAATTTGTCTCGGCTTATATTCTTTTTAAGATTCCATCTACGCGTTCTGGATGATTTCTTAAATATTCAACAATTTGCTTTTCCTCTAGTGTTAATTCATCACTTTGATAAGATTTAATCCAACGATAAAATTCTTCTTCCTCTCCTTATACATCATACATTGCAAATTCTTCTTCTACCTCTAAGAAATCTATTCCTACTGCTTCTAAATATCTGCTATCATATTTCGTCTCATCAATATGGTAACACTCAAATTCACTATCCGTTAATTGATATTCCTCAGAACTAACTAGATGAGTATGTTCGTCTAAATAATTATAAATCTTTTCATCCAGATATTCTCTTGCAAGCTCCTCTAACAGATATTGCCTTTGTCTCTTCATTTGAAAAGACAAGCTTCTTTAGCAATTTATTATCATCACTATTGCTTACAATACCTGTCTGTGAAACCTCTAGTGGTAGCTGCACATGAATGTTAGCATAAACCCCGGACTTTGTAGGAACCTCATTGTAAAAATATCCCTCTTCATTCGAAGCTAAACAAAGCGTAAGATAAGCTCCTTCAAATTGCTTATCTAA
The DNA here is from genome assembly GCA_902496125.1 of uncultured Lachnospiraceae bacterium. Classification (GTDB taxonomy): domain Bacteria; phylum Bacillota; class Clostridia; order Lachnospirales; family Lachnospiraceae; genus TWA4. Next base: position 1,444 of record CABUZU010000147.1, on the reverse strand, counting down.
CTTTTGTGCAGGATTTTTTAATAGCTTCTTATATAACGACAAGATTTCTACTTTTTTAAAAATATATCCTCTTGTAATCTCTTCTCGTTTTAACGAAAGAAAATCAAATGTATATTTATCGATATTTTCTAAAAAAAGTAATTTTTGCTTTGACTTTAATAAAGAAATCCATTCCTCTTTTAACCTTGCTAAACGTTCCTTCTTACTATCTAAAACTTTAAAAACCATCTTAGTACAAGAATCATCCATGCAATCAATCCATCTCGGTATTGTTAAATTTTCACTAGATAAATAAAAAGTGAAGCCATTGCTATAAATCTCCACTCTATCAAAAAGTGCAAAAACCTTTTTAAATCCCGAAACTTCATTCGAAGTAATTTTATAAACATCTACAGGTTCTAATAAATAATTTCTTCCATCGGTATTTCTTTCAGAATCAAATAAAACATTTTTTGATAAATCAAAATATTCATCAATCTTAATTTCATCTAATCTCGATAAATGAACAAAGAAATTCCACAATACACCTTGTGAAGAAAAAATACTTTTTGAAACTTTCTCATTCCATTCAAATTGTGTATACTCAATCCCTTTTCTAGAAGTATTTAATTCAAATGGAGCATCAATAGAAATTGGAATTTGATACCTATGTTCTAACATTGGAAAGGAGTATTCTTGTACTCACTAATAATTTGTTTTTCCATACTGATATTGCCGTTTCCTGAAAACTTACTATAACCTCGTTTTCGTCCTAGAGCAATCACATAAATAAATTCTTCTTTGGTAAGTGTGGTATCTTCTAAAACCTTGTCTATATTCCTATCAGAATCATCTAATAATTCGTATGCCCTTTTTATTTTATCATTGGTCTTCTTAATGTTAGAAAGAAACGCAAAGTATTCTTCCTTTGTTGTAATTTCATTCATCTATTCACCTACGCTGTTAATGTAAAGAATTTCCATATTTTTTTTACATAGTCTGTATAATTTGCCTTACCTACTTTTTCCTTCGTATAAATATCTACACTTCCTATTTCTTTATTATCGATTAAATAAATTAATCTACCTACTTTTGTCTTCTTGTTAATGGGCGCAGTAATCCCTTGGTCTAATTCTAATTTTTTCTCGATTTTAGAAAAATCTTCTCCAGTCGTACTAATAATAGAAAACTTTTTCTCATACTCTACCGATACATTATCCTGTTTACCGCCTTTAACGGCGATTTGAGACAGTTTTGGCATATCACTGTCCTCATATAAGGTACAGCACGAAAAGCCATAATTTAAAAGCGTTTGTGCCTCTTTAAAACGTGCCTTATAATCTGGAGCAGCCATAATGACAGCAATTAGTTCGATTCCATTTTTTTCTCCTGTTGCCGATAAGCAATATTTTGCTAAACTAGTACTCCCCGTCTTAAGTCCAGTTACGGTAAATGAATTGCTCAT
>CABUZU010000146.1 GCA_902496125.1 uncultured Lachnospiraceae bacterium | reverse complement strand
AAGAAAGGTCGTCATGAAAAAGTATTAGAACAAGCAAGAAAAAAGGGCTATGTAAGAGTACGTATTGATGGGAATTTATATGAATTATCCGAAGAAATTACACTAGATAAGAATATTAAACACAATATTGAGATTATTGTTGACCGTTTAGTGGTTCGAAGTGATATGCAAAGACGATTAAGCGATTCAGTAGAAACTGTTTTGAATTTAGCAGACGGTTTAATGATTGTTGATGTCATTGGTAGAGAGCCATTAACCTTTAGTCAGAGTTTTTCATGCCCAGATTGTGGAATTAGTATGGAAGAAATAGAACCTCGTAGTTTTTCATTTAACAATCCATTCGGTGCTTGCCCGGTTTGTGCTGGCTTAGGTTTTAAAATGGAATTTGATGAACAGCTTATGATTCCTGACCAGTCATTAAGTATTAATGAAGGAGCAATTGTCGTATTAGGATGGCAGTCTTGTACGAAAGAAGATAGCTTTACGAGAGCTATTTTAAATGCACTTTGTAAGGAATATCACTTTGATTTAGATACTCCATTTAAGGATTATCCAAAAGAAATTAAAGAGGTTTTACTGCATGGAACTGGTGGTAAGAAATTAAAGGTTTATTATAAGGGTCAACGTGGAGAGGGCGTTTATGATGTTGCTTTTGAAGGAATTATAAAAAATGTAGAACGTCGCTATAGAGAAACAGGGTCTCAGACGAGTAAGGCAGAATATGAAAGCTTTATGAGAATTACGCCGTGTAAAGCTTGTAATGGTCAGAGGTTAAAACCAACTTCTCTAGCAGTAACCATTGGTGGATTAAATATTTATCAAATGACAGAAAAGTCCATTGGAGAATTTTTGCAGTTTTTAGATGAATTAGAACTGAATGAAACACAACATGCGATTGGTGACCAGATTTTAAAAGAGATTAAAGCAAGAATCACTTTCTTAGTAGATGTAGGTCTTTCTTATCTATCTTTATCTCGTGCGACCGGTACTTTATCAGGTGGGGAAGCTCAACGAATCCGATTAGCAACACAGATTGGGTCAGGTTTAGTTGGCGTTGCCTATATTTTAGATGAACCAAGTATTGGACTTCATCAGCGTGATAATGATAAATTACTTGCAACGCTTATGCATTTAAGGGATTTAGGAAATAGCGTAATCGTTGTAGAACATGATGAAGATACGATGCTTGCAGCGGATTATATTATTGATATTGGACCAGGTGCTGGAGAACATGGTGGTGAAGTTGTTGCAGAGGGAACGGCAAAACAGATTATGAAATCTAGAAAATCCATTACTGGAGCTTATTTAAGTAAAAGAAAGATGATACCGGTACCAAAGAGTCGTAGAGAACCGAATGGATTTCTTACCATTCGTGGTGCAAGAGAAAATAATTTAAAAAATATTGATGTAAAAATCCCACTAGGAGTTATGACGTGTGTAACTGGAGTATCTGGTTCTGGTAAAAGTTCTTTAGTAAATGAGATATTATATAAAGAAACTGCACGTAAATTAAACCGTGCAAGAACAATTCCAGGAAAGCATGATGGAATTGACGGATTAGAACAATTAGATAAAGTCATTGTCATTGACCAATCTCCGATTGGAAGAACTCCTCGTTCGAATCCAGCAACTTATACGGGAGTATTTGATTTGATTCGAGAATTATTTGCAGCAACACCGGATGCGAAAGCGAGAGGATATCAAAAAGGAAGATTTAGCTTTAATGTAAAGGGTGGACGTTGTGAAGCTTGTAATGGAGATGGAATCTTAAAGATTGAGATGCATTTTCTACCAGATGTTTATGTACCTTGTGAAGTGTGTAAGGGTAAACGTTATAATCGAGAAACATTAGAAGTGCAGTATAAAGGCAAAAATATTTACGATGTATTAGATATGACAGTCGAAGAAGCAATGGAATTTTTCAAAAATATTCCTTCAATTTATCGTAAGATTGAAACATTAAATGACGTAGGTCTATCTTATATTCGTTTAGGACAGCCATCTACGACACTATCCGGTGGAGAGGCTCAACGTATTAAATTAGCTACAGAGCTTAGCAGAAGAAGCACAGGAAAAACAATTTATATCTTAGATGAACCTACGACAGGATTACATTTTGCGGATGTACACAAATTAACAGAAATTTTAAATCGACTTTGTGAAGGTGGAAATACAGTTGTAGTGATTGAACACAATTTAGATGTGATAAAAACCGCAGATTATATTATTGATATGGGACCAGAAGGTGGCTCTGGTGGCGGACAAGTAATTGCAACGGGAACACCGGAGGAAGTCGCTAAAAGTGAAGTATCTTATACTGGAAAATATATTAAAAAGATGCTATGATACCAGGGTCAAAACATCTTATAGTTGACTTTTGAGGTCGGATTCATTATAATGTCAATATTAAACCTAAAAATATAGGTTGAAAGATAGACATAGGTTTGACTGGAGGTAAGATATGAGTTTAAATTTTGAAGATTTAAGCGGTTTTTTGAAAGATAATAGTAAAAAAGCAGTAGAAAAAGCTAAAATTGCTGCGAATACTGCTAAACTTACAGCAGATATTAAGTCAGAAGAACTAAAACTTCGTACAGCTTATGCAGAGATTGGCAAATTATTCTGTGACCAGGTAGAAGGTGAAGTAGATGAAGCCTTTGTACCATTGTTACAGAAGGTCAATGAAAGTAAGGCAAAGATTGTAGAGTTAGAAAGTCAACAACAAAAGGCGAAGGGACTTTGTACTTGCCCAGAATGTGGAGCAAATTCACCAGAGGATTCTAAATATTGTACAAATTGTGGAGCCGAATTAAAAAACTGCCATTCAGAAGTAGTAGATTCAGAACCAACTGCACAAACCACTACAAATTTTGCTGACGAATCTGATTTTGAAAGCTCAGACACTGATGAATAAGGTTAACCGAATGAATGAACAAAAATACGAGAGGGGAAAGCAATTCTATGAGTAGAGAATTAGTAATTGTACTCGACTTCGGTGGGCAATACAATCAGTTAATTGCCAGAAGAGTACGTGAATGCAATGTATATTGCGAAGTCCATCCTTACACAATGGGAATTGATGAAATTAAGGCATTAAATCCTAAGGGAATTATATTTACAGGTGGTCCTAATAGCGTATATGGAGAAGAATCTCCACGTTATAGCAAGGAAATTTTTGAACTTGGTATTCCAATTTTAGGAATTTGCTACGGTTCTCAGTTAATGGCTTATTTATTAGGTGGAAGTGTAGAAACTGCACCAGTAAGTGAATATGGTCATACAGAAGTAGAAGTCGATACGACATCTCTATTATTTAAAGGTGTAAGTGAAAAGACTGTTTGTTGGATGAGTCATACCGATTATATTGCAACTGCACCAGAAGGATTTAAAGTTACTGGTAAAACACCAGTTTGCCCTGTTGCAGCAATGGAATGTGAAGAAAAGAAATTCTATGCAACTCAGTTTCATCCAGAAGTTATGCATACCAAAGAAGGCAAGCAGATGCTAAGTAACTTCGTATATGAAGTTTGTAAATGTAAAGGCGATTGGAAGATGGCTGATTTTGCACAGAGTACGATTGAAGCATTAAGAGAAAAGATTGGTGATGGTAGAGTATTATGTGCACTATCTGGTGGTGTAGATTCTTCCGTTGCTGCTGTATTGCTTTCTAAGGCCGTTGGAAAACAACTTACTTGTGTATTCGTAGACCATGGTTTACTTCGTAAGGATGAAGGCGATGAAGTAGAAAAGGTATTTGGTCCAGATGGAAACTATGATTTGAATTTTATTCGTATTAATGCACAGGATTACTTTTATGATAAATTAAAAGGAGTAACAGAGCCTGAACAGAAGAGAAAAATTATTGGTGAAGAATTTATTCGTGTATTTGAACGCGAAGCGAAAAAAATTGGTATGGTTGATTTCTTTGCTCAAGGAACGATTTATCCTGATGTCATTGAATCAGGTCTTGGTAATTCAGCAGTCATTAAGTCTCATCATAATGTAGGTGGACTTCCTAAACATGTAGATTT
>CABUZU010000145.1 GCA_902496125.1 uncultured Lachnospiraceae bacterium | reverse complement strand
CTGTATCATTTTCTAATAATAGATTAATAGACATAATTTCTGTTCCTAGATGACTCGTTACTGGGAAAAGTTGTCCCATTTCATCACCCTGTGCTTTTTTCTTAATACCAAAAGACTTAGGGATGGATGGTCCTGTAATATCGGCATCTAAAACTGCTGTTTTAAATCCATTTCTCTGCATTAAAACAGCCATTAAAGAGGTAATCATTGATTTACCTACTCCACCTTTACCACTGACAACACCAATTACCTTCTTTACATTACTGCTCGCATTCATTGGTGCTAATAAAGATTCTTCTTTTCTATCGCTGCATGTTTCACCGCAGCTACTGCAATTTCCGTTACAATCACTCATTACTGTAACCCTCCTGTTAATATTCCTATGCTAATTATACATTTTTACTCTGTATTCGTCAAGCTGTTTTGTGAAAATTTACCATTTTACTGCATAAATGTTTGTTGCAATTTTAAAATTTCACTCTGTAACTTGCGCTCTCTTTCTTTAAATTGAAACTGTTTACTATATTCAAAGAAATCTTCATTTCCATAACTTGATAAATACCAAACACTATCTTCATTATTCCCAAGATCTGAAATAAAAATAACCATTTCTTGTCCATTTCCAATGCCTTTTTTGATAAAGTCAAATGCACGATTTAAAAATTCCTGCATTCGATGAATATTTTTATCATCCTCTTGTTTTAAAGTTTCAAATTCTTGTTTCAACTCTTGGAAAACTTCTTTTGTATCTTTCTTTTTTAATAAAAATACCTTTGCTTCCATCCAATCATAAAAAGGGGTATAACTTTCTTCTTTTAAAATCTCTTTACGCTTCTTTAATGCTTCTTCTAATTCCTTTACCGATAGATTCTGACTTTTAATGGATTTTAAATAAGAAAATACATTTCTCATTAATTGGTTATTCTTTCGAACAGACTTTGCTTCTTTTATTAAGCGATAAGTAAGAAGCTCAACCACACTTAGTCTCTCATCAAAAGAAGCTTTTTGTATTCGACTGATAAGTTTCTCACTCGCTCCCTCTTCTAAAATAACCTTTACCTGATAATCACTTTCATATTTATCATAAAGCTCTAAATAAGCAGTAAAGTCTTTGGCAATTTCATCATCATTAATAAATTGTGCTACAAGGTCTCTTCCTATTTCAAAACCTAATTTTTTGTAAGTCAAAATCATTTTCGATAAATCTTCCCAACCTCTAGCGGTTACAAAAGAAAGATTTTCGATATCATTTTCAATATGATAAAAATGTTCGTTTTTAATAGAAAGATAGGAAATGATGCTGCCACAGATTCCATGAGACAGAGCATATTCCTTCCATACATGAAAGTCTTCTTTGATTTCTATCTTTCGAATACGGTCAAGGGTTGCAATATCAAATTCCTTAACAGACTTATTATATTCCGGTGGATTTCCTGCTGCCACAATAATCCAACCATCGGGAACTTTATGCGTTCCAAATGTTTTGTACTGTAAAAACTGTAACATCGTAGGAGCTAATGTTTCGGAAACGCAATTGATTTCATCAATGAATAAAATACCCGTTTTAAATCCTGTTTCTTCCATATAATTATATAACGAAGCAATAATTTCACTCATTGTATATTCTGTGATTTGATATTGTTTTCCCCCATAGCTTTTATGACTAACAATTGGAAGTCCAATTGCACTCTGTCTTGTATGGTGTGTGATTGTATAGGAAACCACTCCAACATTACAGATTCTTGCTGCTTGTTCAATAATCGCTGTTTTACCAATTCCTGGTGGTCCTACTAAAAATACCGGTCTTTGGTGTAAGACGGGAATCTCAAGTTCTCCCTTTTCATCTTTTTTTGTATAAGCTCTTACAGTACGTACAATTTCCTCTCTTGCTTCTTTAATGTTCATTGAAAAATCTCCTTGAAATGGTAATCCTCTTTGCCCAGAATGGAAGATGTACGTCGGCATAATCTTCTTCTGGAACAATAAATGCTACTTCAAAATCTGGTCTCTTATTTGGAAACGTTCCATAACCATCGGTAAAATATAAAAGTCCCTTTAACTTTTTAAACTGCCCTTTTTGCTTTAATTCTTCTATATAAGTAAATACTGGGCAAAAGTTAGTTCCACCAAATCCTTTTACCGTTAAATGCTTGATGTAATATTCCATATCTTCCTTACTTGTAATTAACTTATCTTCTTGAATAGAACAATCACATTGAATAATATGTAAATTAAATTTTTTAAAAAAACTATCCTTTTGTCTAAGAATCGACCAAGTTTCTTCTAAAAACATCTTCACTAATTTTCCAGAACAAGAACCTGATGTATCAATAGCAATTGCTAATTCCTCTAGTCTTGTAACCTCTTTATATTCTAACGGTTCAATTAACGGCATATTTTTATAAAGCTCTAATCCGTACATATAAGGAATATAGTCAAACGAATCTAAATCCAATACAACATCTTCTTTCGAATACATAAATTGTTCTAAGTATTTACGATAATCTTGCCTCTTCTTTTTTTCTACTGCTAGACTTTCTGTAAGATTTCCAGATTTTTTTCCAATTGTAGGTTTCTTAGATTCTTTTCTTTTTTTTAATCGAACCGCTAAACTTTGCCAAGTCTGCTGCATCGTTATGAGGTTACCTTTACCTGTACTCTCATTAGAATTTCTTTTCCAAATTGTATGATCATCGACCTTAAAGATTTTTTCTAACCGTTCAAAATCAAATTCTGTTTTATCTAAATAAGAAACTATCGATTGGGCCGTTATCGATAAGCCTTCGTTTTCTAATTCTTGATAAAAATCTCTTTTTTCTTGTGTAATAGGTAACTTCATAAAATAGTCTAATACATATTCCACTGCAATATCACAAGATAGATTCCAATTCGGACTTTCTTCTTTATAGAAAATATGATAAAACAATCCATGAAAAATCATATGTAAATAAGCTCGGTTTACATATTCTTGTCCATTTAACGCATAATCTAAAAAATTACTCGGCTCATAGTAAATTGTTGTTCCAGCAATTCCAAATAGTTTGGACTTTTCATCTTCCTTAAAGTCAATTCTTCCTGTCACCAAATCTAAAAAACGAAATTCTAAGAGAAGCTCACTCACTGCTAATTCCCACGCTTTTTTACAAAGATCTATCTTTCTTTCCTTAGAGTTCAAACTTTTCCTCCTTTTTTACAAAATGCTCTTGTTCATAATTCATCAAAAAAAGGATAATTTCCGTTCTTTTTACCGATAAAGCAGCTTCTTTAAATTCATGAATCATATAAATATCTGGCTTTCTAATTTGAAACATCCAATAAAATATATCCATATCCTCTTCTACAATTACTTGCTTTGTCGCTACACGATATTTTTGAGATAAATACTTCTCATATTTATCCTTATAAACATCGGATAGCTGATAAGGATAATACAGACGACTAATTGCCATATCTATTTTTTGATGTTCTTCTTTGACAGATGGAAAACAACTATCATAGCCCTCATAATCAGGAGTCGAAGATTTTAAATAAGGCTCAAACCCACATACACCGGATAATGGAAGCTTTGATAAAATTTTTGTTCCTTCCATATAAAATAGAGTTGCACGATAGACTTTACAAAGTACGGAAAAGTCCTTACAGACTGTAGTAATTGGAGCATATACCTCTAATTTTTCTACTCCATCTAACGTAGACTCTTCGATTTTTTCTACTTGTTCTGATAAATGTAAAACCATAACTCTCCTATCAAGAAAAGGGATGCTTTCACATCCCTTCTCATTATAAACTAATCTTTACATTTTTTTCATAAGAAGCATCGGATAAAAACGTATGATAAACGGTTTCTAATCCTTCCTTTACCTGCTCATCCGTTGACTCTTCTTTACAATCATATACTAAAACGGTATAATCTACACCAAATGCCTGTTCTTTTACATTCGCAATACGAAGTCCATTTTTCTCATAGAAATGAATCCTTGAAATTCGAACCTGCTCCTGTTCTCTATCTGGTGCATAGGCAACATCTTCTGCTT
>CABUZU010000144.1 GCA_902496125.1 uncultured Lachnospiraceae bacterium | reverse complement strand
GAACAGTTAGTAGGAAAGAGTGCTGGAGAAGAAGTAGATGTTAAGGTTACATTCCCTGAACAATACCATGCTAAAAATCTAGCAGGACAGCCAGCAGTATTTCATGTAACAGTTCGTGAGGTTTGTGAGAAAAAGACTCCAGAGTTAAACGATGAATATGTTAAAAAATACTGTGATGTCGATACATTAGATGATTATAAAGTCATTGTAAAGGCACGTTTAGTAGCTGATAAAGAAAGAAGTGCACAGTATAGCCGTCAACAAGGTCTATTAGAGCAAGTAATTAAGAATTCTCCATTTGAACTTAGCGATGAAGTCATTGATTTTCGTGTAGGCCAGCTATTAGAACAGTATGCACAACGTCTTTCTATGCAAGGACTTACAATGGAACAATACTATCAGTTTACAGGGGCAACCGAAGCTGTTTTAAAAGAACAGTTAATTCCTCAAGCGGTAAGAGAAATTCAAAATACTGTTGTATTACAAGCAATTGTAAATAAAGAACAGATTCAAGTTTCCGATGCAGAACTCGACAAACAGTATGGCGAAATGGCTAAAACTTATGGAATTGATAAAGCACAGATTTTATCGATGATTACTGATGAAATTCGTGAATCGATTCGTGCAGACCTTAAGATTCAAAAGGCAATTGAGTTTATTGAAGAACATTCTTTAGAGGAGTAAAACATGGATAAACATCAAATGCTAAAAAATGCAAAAGCACACTTTGGTGTCGTTATGCGTCATAAGATGGAGGTTATGAAGGGGTGTTTTAAAGTAGGTCTTTATTGGCAGGGACTTGTTCATGATTTATCAAAATTTTCTCCATCAGAATTTTGTATTGGAATTTATTATTTCCAAGGTGGTAAAAGAAGTCCGAATGCAGCAGAACGTGAATTAAAGGGTGGTTCTACTGCATGGATGCATCACAAGGGAAGAAATAAGCATCACTATGAATATTGGATGGATGCAGCACCTGATAAATCGGGTTATATTTGTCAAGATATGCCAAGAAAATATTTTGTAGAGATGATTATGGACCGAATTGCAGCCTCTAAGACTTATAAAGGAAAAGATTATAATGATGCGGTTCCTTTAGAATATTTACAATTAGGATTTGATAAAAAAGTCATGAACCCAAAGACTTATAAACGATTAGAAAATATTTTTATCATGTTAAAGGAACAAGGAGAAGATTATACCTTTGAGTATATTCGTAAAAACCTGTTAAATAAAAGGAAGTGATAAAATGGGTTTTAAAAAATCAAAAATCATAGTTTTTTTGGTACTCTTATTAGTAATTAGTTCACAAACTGTTTATGCGAGTGTCGATGACAATTTTACAACGAGAAGACAGATTCCATCATCTACCATTTTATTAATGGCAGCTTGTAATTCAGAAACTTCTGCAAGAATAACTTGGATGATGGCAACCGATGCACAAGGTTATGTTCTCTATCGTTCAAAAGAAGCAAGTGATGGCTATAAGGAAATTGCACAGATACAAGATTCTATGACGACTTCTTATATTGATAAAGGACTAGAAACCGGTGAAAAATATTTTTATCGTATTTGTAGCTATTGGGTAAGAGATGGTAAGCGAGTTTGTGGTGATTTATCCATTCCGCTTTATGCAGATATTAGACTAGATGTACCTGAAAATGTACAAGCAATTTCCACTTCATTTAATGCGATTCATCTTAGTTGGCAAAGCGTTCAAAGTGCCGATGGATACCGTATTTATGAAGCCATTGGTCAAGATAGCGAATATAAGAAAATAAAAACGATAAAAAATTCAAACACAACCACTTATGATAGGAAAGACCTAGTAACGGGTACTACATATTTATATAAGATTGAAGCTTATCAAAACAGTGAGAGTGGAAATGGTAAGTTATTCTTAAGTCCACGTTCAGAAGAGATTAAGGTAAAACCAATGCTTGATCCAGTAACCGTTACCGATGCAAAACCTACCTCTTATCATACGGCGAAGTTTGCATGGGAGAAGGTAAAGGGTGCGAGTGGATATGTCCTTTATCGTTCAACAAAAGCAGATGGTCAGTTTAAGGAAGTAGGTCGCACGGATAAGAAGACTTTTAGTTATACCGATAAGAAGCTTGTAACAGGTAGAGCCTATTATTATAAAGTAATTGCTTATCGTAAGGTAGAAAACAAAGAAGTCCTTGGTAAAGAGGGTGAGTTACTTCCTATTAAAACTTCTCTAGATCAAGTAGAGATGGATGAATCTAAAAATGTTGATTCTACCAGCATTATGCTTAATTGGAAGAAGGTAGAGGGTGCACAGTCTTATGTAGTTTATCGAAGTGAAGATCAATTAGAGTATAAAAAAGTTGCCAAGGTAAATGAAACAACTTATACGGATAAGAAATTAACAACAGGATTTACTTATTACTATAAGGTTGTAGCAAGCCGTGGTAAGAAAAAGGAAAAGACCTTAACTTATGGACCAGATAGTGAAGTGGTTTCACTAGTCGCAACTTTTCCAGCTCCTACGATTACAGGAATTTCGGTAAAGAATAAAACCGATTTACAAGTTTCATTTGATGCAGTAGAAGGTGCAGATGGATATACCTTAGAATATAAGATGGCAGATGGCAGTGGAGAATTTACAGAAATTTCTGATGTAATTTCAAAAGAAGCGACTTCTTACTTACATCAGTCCTTAGCAAGTGATACCATGTACACCTATCGAATCCGTGCTTATAGTGAAGTAAATGGAGAGAAGGTTTATGGAGCTTATTCAAATGAAGAAAGTAAAAAGACAGATAAATATTCACAGATTCAAGTAACCCAAGGAAAGGCAATGACGGCTTCGGATGAAGAGATTCGAATTTTTACGGCTCTTTGTATCAGAGAAGCAGGAACTAGTTATAAACCTTGTCTTGCAGTTGCAAACTGTGTATTAAATCGTGTAAAAAGTGGTAGATATCCTAATACAATTACTGGCGTAATTTATCAAAGCGGACAATTTTCAGGAGTTAATTCAGGAATCTTAAATCGCTATATGAATAATCAAAGTAAGGCTTCTAGACAGGCTGTATTAGATGCCTTAGCAGGTAAAAACATCATTGGTGGTAGATTGAGTTTTCGTTCAAAGAGTTATTTTTATTCATCACCAGGATTATCTGGAATTAAGAGTGCACTTACCGTTGGTGATAATACATTTTTCTAAAAAAATGGGAGCTGTAGTTACAGCTCCTATTCTTTGTCTAATTGTTTTCTTAAATACGTTCCTACAACATGAGAAAAATTACTAATATTTCGAATATAAGCAAAGTCTTTGCCAAATATTTTCTTTTCAGCAACTAAATCATCATCTTCACCAGCAAAAACACCCAAAACAGAAATGCCAAAGGCTCTTGCACGGCGTACTTCAAATGCAGTGTCTCGAATGGCATATTCTCCTTCATAAAGTTTTGGATTTCTAGTACCAGGGCGATTGACATTGATATCATTTGGCTTGCCATCGCTTAGAATAATTAAAATTTTATTGTCTTCTTGACGATTGATTAAGCTATCATAGGTTGCTTTAATAGCAAGACCATCGCGGTTGTTCGAAGAGGCAGAAAATTCAAATAAGCGTTGATTCATGGAACGGTCGTCGTCATATTCACGAAAACGTCTCATAATCGTATAATCCCAAAACGTACAATACCCCATTACACGGTGGGGAATACCGATATTGCTAAGTGCTTCACTGATAATATATCCTTGTGCAGCAACTTGGGGTTGTCTACTTGATTGAGAACCACTAGAGTCAAGCAAAATATCGACAACAAATTCAGAATTATCGGATTTAATTGTTTTGTTAAAGAGACGTACATCGTCAGTGCGACCAAGTTTCCAAAGCCGACTAGGTGCAAGCTGTCCAGTATTTGATTTACAAATATCATCTTCATTACGCATAATCAATGCTTTACGTAAGGTATCGGTAAGAATTTCAATATTACGTTTGATAATTCGATGATTTTTATTATAGTAGCTTTTATTCTTTGAATTTTGCATTTGACTATATCTGTATTGATAGTTAATTT
>CABUZU010000143.1 GCA_902496125.1 uncultured Lachnospiraceae bacterium | reverse complement strand
TCAGGTTGGTGCATTTAAAAACCTAGAAAATGCCATTCGTATGGAAGCCAGACTTCGAGCAGATGGATATGAAACTTTTATCACAACCTAAATAAGGGGAGATAATTCTCCCCCTATTTTTCCCATCTACCAGATGCACCACATGGCAATACAAGTCCGGTGCTAGATACTGGAAGTCCGATTTCGTCAGAACTTACCTTTCCTCCGAATTTCTTCTCTACTTCTAATCCTAGCATATAAGTAAGTACAGCAGGTGCAAGTCCTGTTGTATAAGAATTGATTAAAAAGAACAATGGATTATCTGATAGAAGCTTTGCACAGTTTTGTACTAATGGATAAACTGCATCTTCAATCTTCCAAATTTCACCCTTTGGTCCTCTGCCATAAGAAGGAGGGTCCATAATAATTCCATCGTAGTGATTTCCTCTACGGATTTCTCTTTCTACAAATTTACCACAGTCATCGACTAACCAACGAATTGGTTTGTCTTCAAGTCCTGAACTTTTGGCGTTTTCCTTCGCCCAAGTAACCATTCCCTTTGAAGCATCTACATGAGTCACACTTGCACCTGCTGCTGCGGCGGCAAGCGTTGCTCCACCTGTATAGGCAAATAAATTCAATACTTTAATTGGACGGTTCGCTTCTTTAATTTTCTTTGAAAACCAATCCCAGTTTACAGCCTGCTCTGGAAATAATCCCGTATGCTTAAAACTAAATGGTTTTAATTGAAAAGTTAATTCTCGATACTTAATACTCCACTGCTTTGGTAAATCGATAAATTCCCATTCACCGCCACCTTTCGAGCTTCTATGATATCTTGCATTTGGTTTTTTCCAACCGCTAAGCTTTCTTTCAGTGTCCCAAATAACCTGTGGGTCTGGACGTACTAACTGATAGTCGCCCCAACGTTCTAATTTTTGTCCCTTTGAAGTATCTATTACTTCATAATCTTTCCATTGATTTGCTATCCACATAAATTATATCCTACTTTCATCTCATTATCCATTCTAGTATAGCATAAAATATCAAATAAAAAAAGTAACCATTGCCTCCTGCTTGCAAAAAGTTACTTTGAAAGACTAAATTTGTAAATTTAAGGGTAAACAAAAAGAAGGACTTAGAACAATCGGCAGGAGAAGAGGGGTTCTAAAAATTGTTCAAAAGGAATCTGTGAGAAACCGTTTTGTAGTATCCATACAAAATTTCCAACGTTTTGTATGGATGCATTATATCATTGCTACAAAACCTTGTCAATAGGAATACATAAAAAATACAATCTTATTTGAATAAATATTTTTGTACCCATCATATAATAGAACAATCAAAATCCTGTGCGTGATTATATAAGGAGGCACCCTATGAGTTCTCAAACAAAAATTGTTATTTTGCGTATGAAAACGATTATTTATACGATTATTATTATTGCCTTAGTTCTTTTTGTTATTACCATGGCTTGGTTTATGTTTGGCAGTAAAGAAGCAAAAAAAGAAACTACAGAAACGAAAACTCACTCTACTACTACATATATTCCTGGTCGTTACACAGCAACCTTAACAGTAAATGCCACTCCTCTTGAACTTATTGTTACCGTAAATGAATCAGAAATTAGTAGCATTGAATTTTACAATTTAAGCAAATCTATTACCGCATCCTATCCACTTATGCAACCTGCTCTTGAAAAATTAACAACCCAAATTTTAACTTCACAATCTACTGACAATATCACTTATGATGATAAAATGAAATATACTCAACAAGCCTTAATAGAAACAATAAACCGAGCTTTGAAAAAAGCTCGGCCTTAGTAAATCTTATTGATTAATTTTTTCTAATTCCTCTAACCAAATCTTAGCACTAGCATCACTTGGCATACGTAAATCTCCTCTTGGAGATACCGCAGCACTACCTACCTTTGGTCCATCTGGTAAACAAGAACGTTTAAATTGTTGGCTAAAGAATCTTCTTGTGAAGGTCTTTTGCCATTTTAGAATCGTCTCTTCATCATAAGTACCTAAAAATGCTTGACAAGCCATACGATAAATCTTTGCTGGACGATAACCAAAACGAAGTAAATGATATAAGAAGAAATCATGTAATTCGTAAGGACCTACAATGTCTTCGGTCTTTTGTGAAATCTTACCTTCTTCTGGTGGTAGAAGTTCTGGACTAACTGGTGTATCTAAAATATCATAAAGTACCATAGATAATTCCTTATCCCCACAGGTATCTGCATAATAAGAGACTAGATGTCTTACTAACGTCTTTGGTACTGATGCATTTACTCCATACATAGACATATGGTCTCCATTGTAAGTAGCCCAACCTAATGCTAATTCAGACATATCTCCAGTTCCGATAACCATACCATTGTATTTATTTGATAGATCCATTAAAATCTGAGTTCTTTCTCTTGCCTGTCCATTCTCATAGGTAATATTGTGAATAGATTCCTCATGTTCAATATCTCTAAAATGGATTCTTACTGCTTCTTTAATATTCACTTCTTTTAATGAAGCACCTAATCTTTTTACTAATTCACAGGCATTGTTATAAGTTCTATCCGTTGTACCAAAACAAGGCATGGTGACAGCAAGAATATTTTCTCTTGGAATCTCTAATGCATCAAAAGCTCGTACGGTTACAAGTAATGCAAGAGTGGAATCGAGTCCTCCTGAAATTCCTACAACTGCTGATTTACAACCTGTGTGTTTTAAACGAGTCTTAAGTCCCATAGCTTGAATAGATAGAATTTCTTCACAACGGTGGGTACGTTCTTTCTCATCACTTGGTACAAAAGGAGCAGGATCAATGAAACGCTGTAACTCTAGTTTTTCTGATTTTAATTCAAATTCTATATGCATATAATCTTTCATTTCATCTTCGGATTGTAGATAGGTTGTCATACGACGACGTTCACTTCTTATTCTTTCTAAATCCATATCTGCATAAGTGATTCCATTTTTAAAACGTTTACTAGAAGCTAAAATTGTTCCGTTTTCTGCAATAATATTTTGTCCACCGAATACAAGGTCGGTTGTAGATTCTCCCTCTCCTGCATTGGCATAAATATAACCACAGATTAATTTTGCTGACTGAATGGAAATTAGATTATTACGATAACTGTCTTTACCAGTTGTTTCATCACTTGCAGAACTATTCATAATAACTGTTGCTCCATTCATTGCATGAGAAATACTTGGAGAATTTGGAACCCATACATCTTCACAAATTTCTCCTGCAAGAACTAAATTTCTATTTGTTGTACATTCAAATAATAAATCCGTTCCCATATAAGTTGAAACTTCTTCATTTAGCTCAATGTATTCATATCCACTCATTCCAGCTGCAAAATGTCTTGCCTCATAAAACTCAGAATAATTTGGAATATTTTTCTTTGGTACAAGCCCTAATAAATCACCGTGGCAAAATACTGCCATAACATTATATAATTTTCCATGATGTTCAAATGGAAGCCCTACTGTAAAAACGGCATCGTATTCCTTTGATACCTCTACTAAGCGAAGTAACTCTTCTTTTGCATGGTCTAACATAAGGCTTTGTAAGAATAAGTCACTGCAAGTATATCCAGTAATTGCTAATTCTGGAAACACACATACCTTTGCCTTATTTTCTACAGCCTCTTTCATTTTTAATTCAATTTGCTGTGCATTATAAACGGTATCGGCTACTCGTAAATCTGGTGTAATCGCCGCTACTCTTATAAAACCATCTTTCATTTTCTACTCCTATTTCACTGGCAAATCTAAAAGCCTTGCTGCATTTGTTCCAAGTATCATCTCAATTTCTCCTGGCTCTAATGGCATTTGCTTAATTCGCTCTACATAATTTTTTTGTCTTCTCCAAGGAGAATCCGTAGCAAATAAAATCTTATCCATTCCATGAACCCTTGCCTGTCTTACAAACATTTTATCCGTCATAAAATCTAAGCAATATCCTGTATCAAAATAGACTGGTTCATCTAATAAATATTTATCGACATCCTTTGGTGTCATATTGGCTCCCATATGAGCTAAAATAATCGTTCCAGCTTTTGCATCTACTTGTTGTAGCATCTTCTTTGCTCGAACGGCAGTACAATGCGTACAATCTGGCATTGAAGGATCAAATCCTGCATGCAAAGATACAATTAATCCCAATTCTAGCGCATAATCTACAATACGAACCGTCTCAATTTCATCGACAAATGCTTGTTGAAAATCTGGATGCAG
>CABUZU010000142.1 GCA_902496125.1 uncultured Lachnospiraceae bacterium | reverse complement strand
GGAATTTCAATGGATGTATTAGACTTCAATGAAATGAACGAGAAATTAATTGCAGAAGGCAAACAGCCAGCAGAAGGTAAGCAGATTATGCTTGGTATTACTAAGGCTTCCTTAGCAACCAATTCCTTCTTATCAGCAGCTTCCTTCCAGGAAACTACTAAGGTCTTAGCTGATGCAGCAATTAATGGTAAGGTTGATCCATTAATCGGTATTAAAGAAAACGTATTAATTGGTAACTTAATTCCAGCTGGTACCGGTATGAAACGTTATCGTTCTGTTAAATTAGACACAGATAAGGCTCCTATGAATGAATTTTTATCTGTAGAAGAAGAAAATGATGAATTAGTAACCGTATCAGAAGATGAATAAAAATAATAATAGAGGATGCCTAGGGATAGGTATCCTCTATATTTGGTCTTTGTATGTGAAAGATTTAACAAAAAATGATGATTTTTGGCATCTTTTTCTATAAAAGACTTGTAATTTTAAAAAATTATGGTAGAATAATAAAGATTCTATTAAAAAAATATAAAAATTTTGTGGGAGGTTATTCACAATGGAGAACTTTTTATATGTTGCAGTTGCAGCAGGTGTAGTTGCTCTTATCTTCGCATTCTTTTTATCTAACAAAGTAGGTAAAGAAGATATGGGTACTGACCGTATGAAAGAAATCGCTACCTCTATTGCAGAAGGTGCGAGAGCGTTCTTATTCGCTGAGTATAAAATCTTAGCAGTATTCATTGTAGTATTATTTGTATTAATTACAGTAGCTAATGGTATCGCTACTGCTGTCTGCTTTGTTGCTGGTGCTGGTTTATCAATCATCGCTGGTTACTGTGGTATGACTGTAGCAACCAAGGCAAATGTAAGAACAGCTAATGCTGCTAGAAAGAATGGTATGACTGGTGCATTATCCATCGCATTCTCAGGTGGTGCTGTAATGGGTATGTGCGTAGCTGGTCTTGGTTTATTTGGTGTAAGTTTAATCTACACGATTACAGGTAATGCTGATATCTTATTTGGTTTCAGTTTAGGTGCTTCTTCAATCGCTTTATTCGCTCGTGTTGGTGGTGGTATTTATACAAAGGCTGCTGACGTAGGTGCTGACTTAGTAGGTAAAGTAGAAGCTGGTATCCCAGAAGATGACCCTCGTAACCCTGCTACTATCGCTGATAACGTAGGTGATAACGTAGGTGACGTTGCTGGTATGGGTGCTGACCTTTATGAAAGTTATGTAGGTTCATTAATTTCTGCAATTACTTTAGGTATTGCTTATAATAATGGTTCTACTATTACTTTAGCACATATTTTCCCTTGTGCATTAGCAGCTTGTGGTATTATCGCTTCTATCTTAGGTACTTTCTTAGTTAAAGGTAAAGATGGACAGAGCCCACAGAAGGCATTAAACTTAGGTACATATACTGCATCTATTCTTGTAGTTATTGCATCTATCGTTTTAAGTAAAGTATTCTTTGGTAACTTCAATGCAGCAATCGCTATTATCTCTGGTTTAGTAGTTGGTTTAATCATTGGTACAATCACAGAAATTTATACTTCTGGTGATTATGGCTCAGTTAAGAAGATTGCACAGCAGTCTGAAACTGGTGCAGCTACTACAATCATTTCTGGTTTAGCAGTAGGTATGCAGTCTACAGCTATTCCAATTATTTTAATCTGTGTAGCTATTTTCGTTGCATTCCAGTTCTGTGGTTTATATGGTATTGCATTAGCAGCTGTAGGTATGCTTTCTACAACAGGTATCACTGTAGCAGTAGATGCTTATGGTCCTATCGCTGATAACGCTGGTGGTATTGCAGAAATGAGTGGTTTAGAGGAATCTGTTCGTAACGTTACTGATGAATTAGATGCTGTAGGTAACACTACTGCTGCTATGGGTAAAGGTTTCGCAATTGGTTCTGCTGCTTTAACAGCACTTGCTTTATTCGTATCTTATGCTCAAGCTGCTAAATTGGAAACAATTGATATCTTAAATACAAATACAATCATCGGTTTATTAATCGGTGGTATGCTTCCATTCTTATTCTCAGCTTTCACAATGGAGAGTGTATCTAAAGCTGCTTATAAGATGATCGAAGAAGTTAGAAGACAGTTTAGAGAAATTCCTGGTATCTTAGAAGGAAAAGCTAGACCTGATTACAAATCTTGTGTAGCTATTTCTACTCAGGCTGCTTTAAAAGAAATGATGGTTCCAGGTATCATGGCAGTAGTTGCTCCAATTCTTGTTGGTGTATTATTTGGTACCGAAGCTGTTGGTGGTTTATTAGCAGGTTCTTTAGCAACTGGTGTATTAATGGCAATCTTTATGTCAAACGCAGGTGGTGCATGGGATAACGCTAAGAAATACATCGAAGGTGGAGAACATGGCGGTAAAGGTTCTGAAGCTCATAAGGCTGCAGTAGTTGGTGATACTGTAGGTGATCCATTCAAGGATACATCAGGTCCTTCAATCAACATCTTAATCAAATTAATGACTATCGTTTCATTAGTATTCGTTAGCTTATTCATTGGTGTATTATAAGATTATGCACTTTAATAAAATCCCTCGTCAATTGGCGAGGGATTTTTTGGTATAGGGAGGTTTGTTATGGAATCAAATTATGATAAAGTAATTGAAACTTGGAGACAGAAATTTCTTACAATGGATGTAGATAAAATTGTTGAAAAATTTAATTTAAGACGCGATGAGAATGCAATCTATATCGTTTATTTTTCAAAAGAATTGCGTATTGATTTGACAACAGGGATTATAACCTATGTTGAAGATGAAGGAAAGAAGCCGAATTTTAATACGACAATTAATATTTACAATACATTACATTATTCAATTGAACATCCAGTGGCTTCGAATGAACTCGTTCCATTTCGTCAGGTAAAAAGAGTTTATCCTTTTGAAGATGCTTATAAACGAACCATTTTAGCAAGATTTGTTGAACTTTTTAGTGGAAAATGTGATTTATTAGAAGAGGCTTGTAAGAAACTAGATGGAACTCCATTTGGTAAGGCAGATGTGGGATATAGTTTACCAGTTTATCCATTTTTGAAGGTTGCAGTTACTTTCTGGGATGCGGATGAGGAGTTTGAAGCACAGGTTAATATGCTTTTTGATTCGAATATTACCGACTTTATGCATGAAGAAAATGTAGTAGGAGTGGCAAGCGATGCACTGTATTATTTATCATTAGAAGCAGGGCTTGGTGAAGAAGTGGTATATGGAGAGTAATACAAAGCCTCCCACAATAGTGGGAGGTAGTTTAGTTGTCTTTCCAAGATGGAATCTTAAGTGAAAGTAAGTCTTTAAGACCAGTATAAGAAGAGCAGAAATCTTCTAATTTCTTAGATACATCATCCCAATAGGATTGAGCGTCTTGTTTTGCTTTTGCAACCATTTCATCGCATTGCTTTCTTGTATCAGCTAAAAGCTTATCTGATTGGTTTTTCGTATCTTTTTCCATTTTTTTAATATTTTCTAAATACAGGTTAGCAGCAACTTGTGCATCCTGAAAAATACCACTTAATTGAAGAGAAGCTTCTGCGATAGAGCCTGCTTGGTCAATTTTAATTTGTCTATCTTGTATCTGTTCAGTTGCTTCTTGTGCTTTTGCAGTCGCTTCTTTCAGTTTTTCTTCTAGTTCTTCGATTCGATTAGTCTGAGATAATAATAACTCAAGTATCTCAGTTCGACTCATTCGTTTTAATTCTCTTTCGGTCATGGAACAACCAACTTTCTTACATTAAAGTTTGGTCTACTAAATGACCGCTTGTTAATTCGCTTAATACTTCGATTAAAGATTCGGTTACTTCTCTATTCATAATAACAGAAGACACCACTTCTGATTGAACATCATCTTGAATTTCACCATCTTTTACGACAGGACTACTTTGTGTGAAATGAAGGATTAAGTTTCCTTCTTCATCGGTTGCACAGGTAAAACCATTTGCATATTGTAACATCGTAAAACCTCCTAATTTTTGTTAACTGAATCTTATCACAAATTTTGTCAAATATCAATCTTTTGTCAGTTCAATTGTAATAATTTCACCAGCTTCATGAGGCTGTTCGCCAAGTGAAGTGATATAGAGGCCATTTGCACGCATCATTCCAATTTCTCCGGCTGATTTTGGACCATGAAAAGCAAGTGGAGTAGCTTCATAGCTGCCATCTTCTAATGCTTTTACTTGGAATCTAGCCATTTGAGAAAAGAATGGTGGCATGGTAAATTTC
>CABUZU010000141.1 GCA_902496125.1 uncultured Lachnospiraceae bacterium | reverse complement strand
ATACGCCAGTAAGAGCCTCCATCTCGACACCTGTTTTACCTGTAACTTTTACCGTACAATAGGCCTTAATTTCTAATTCCTCTTTTAATAATTCAAAATCCACACTACATTTAGTAATCAGTAATGTATGACACATTGGAATTAATGAAGACGTCTGTTTGACTGCCATAATACCTGCCACCCTAGCTACGCCAAGTACATCGCCTTTCTTTGCAGTATGATTAATGACTGCATCCATAATTTCTTTACTAACCTTTATACTTCCACAAGCAATTGCAGTCCTTGCCGTTTCATTTTTTTGTGAAACATCCACCATAATTGCATTGCCCTTCTCATCAAAATGAGTAAATGATTCGCCCATAAAACCCTCTCTTAGTTTTGTTTTAGTATTTCTATAATTTTTTGTGGTATTTTATCACGATTCTCCTTTGTAACGGTAAGGACTACCACATCATCCCTTTTTGAAATCGCTTCTACTAACGTTGCATTTGTTTTTTGTAAAACACCTACTACTTGTCTTTGTTTATCTAAACATTTAAATACTTCTTGCTGAAAAAGAAATGCTTTATTTTCTAGCTTGCCAATTTCATCTAATAAAACAATTCCATCTCCTTTTAATTCTTTTAAAATTTTTACGCCTAATGTCTCGTAAGTTTCTGGAATGGATTTGTTTTTCTTTTCTCCTACTCGAATACAAATTGGACTGTCATTTTCATATTCATCCATTTTATTTAAACTGTGCAAATAAAAACCCTTCGTACATCCTTCAATCTGATAAGGAAGTGTACGAAATCCTTCTACCTTTACCGCTAAGCGTTCAAGTGCTTTTCTTAATGCAGTAGACTTTCCTACTTGTTTTTCTCCTGTTAAGAAAATATGCTTTCTTTTTGTATCCGTTGGATGTGCTACTAATGGCTCATCTAAGCCAAACTCGCAGTCTTGTTTTTTCTCTGCCTTATGACAGCCACAATGGCAAAAGCCAGGTGCTGCTAGTGGAGTCTGTTCCATCTGTACTGGAAATTGACATTCTGGCACATGTTCTTCAATGAAATCTGCTAATTTTTCTACCTGCGTTAAAACATTAAACGCAGGCAAACCTTCATACTCTGTAAGCTTTGCTCCAATTTGTCCTGAAATGGCAATCGTATGTTCATTTCGTCTTTCATCTACTTCAATCTCTTTATGTGCACAGACAATTCTAGGAACTAAAATTTCATAATCTCCTTCTAATACTAAAATATCTACATCTAGCGAAGGAATAATCTCATTATTGTCCATTCCGTGGCCATAGACAATATCGACTTCATTTCTTGCCTTTGCACAAACCACATCGGCTCCTGCTGCCCTATGCTTTGCGGTGTTGCTTGTTGGATTATCCATTGAAAATGTTGGACAAAAAATCGTCTTAATACTACCAACACGGTATCCACGTTTTTTAAATTCTTCAATTAACTTTGTAACAACTGTTGTTTTACCCGACCTTCTAACACCTACTACACTAAATATTTTCACCTATCTTTTCACCTGCATTTCTGTGATATATTTACACCATCTTCGACTCGTTGTATCATTGGTAATGACTAAGGTTAGTCCTTCTTCTATCAAAAGAGGCTTTCCATCAATACAATCGACTAAAAGCAAATTTTCACATGCTTCACTAGCTGATAATGCCAGTGCAAAGCCATCCTCTGCATAAAATTCTACTTGCTTAAATGGTAACTGTTGCTTTAAATATGTACTGATATCATATCCACTATAATAATGAGACACCTTTGGCTTTCCACTTGATTTTTTATCTAAATCCATACTAAGCCTTTTGCAGTCATCAATCACTTCTGATATTTTCATGATTTTAATACTCCTAAAATAGCAGTCATATCTTCATCTAAAAACTTTCCATCTACCCGTATACCATGAGTTCCTTCGCACCCTTCTAAATGAATGCCGTGATCACTCACTAATAGCATATTTCCATTAAAAGCTTCTTTTATTTCCTTTAAATAGGAGTCTACTTCACGTACCACTTCTAATGTACTCGTGTGATAAGGTCCATGGTCATGAGCACAGTCATCGATTCCATGAAAATGTGAGAAAATAAAATCACAATTATCTTGAACTGCTTTTAAAGTCTCACCATACACATAATAATCGGTGCTGTGTTTATCATCTCCTGGATTTAATGAAGGTCTAATTTCTGTCTTTAAAATGACACTATCGCCTTCAATAAATGCAACCTTTCCTAAATCCTTAGCAAAAATACTAGGAACCTTTAATATTCGTTCTTTTCTACTAAACACTCCATGAACTTCTGGCATAACCCCAGTAATCATCGTTGCCATTGAAGGATTGGTTACTGGTGGCTCTACCGTTCTAATTGGCTTGACTGTAAAATTCTTTTGTATAAATGGACAAAAGTTTCCCTCTACTGCCTTTTGATACATATAGTAGCCAAAACCATCTAGATAACAGACTAAAAGTGGATCTTTTTGTCTTACTTCATCCATTAGATGATAAAATTCAACTAAATGCTTCATAGGCTATTTACCAAATCCACAATTTGGGAATGTACAGTGTTCACAAGATAGGCAAAGACCGCCCTCTCCATATTCTGCTAAATCCTCTACCGTTAATTTCTCACCTGCTAATACTCTTGGTAACACCAAATCAAAAATCGTACGTTTTGCATACATAACACAACCTGGAAGTCCCATAATCGGTGTATCGTTAAGATAAGATAATAAGAACATCGCTCCTGGAAGAACTGGTGCACCATAAGAGATTACATTCGCTCCGGTTGCTTTAATTGCTGATGGAGTAGTATCATCTGGGTCTACGCTCATACCACCGGTACATACAACCATATCCGCACCCTTACTAATATAATCTTTAATCGTACTCGTAATGGTTTCTGGTTTATCATCTAATATAGTCTGTCCAATCACCTCTACATTGTATTCTGCCATCTTCTGTCGAATAACTGGACCAAATGCATCTTTGATTCTTCCTGTATAAACTTCACTACCTGTCGTTACAATTCCTACTTTATGATTGCCAAAAGGAATTAATGATAATAAAGGTTCTTCTCCTACTGCTTCTTTTGCCTTTAACATCTTTTCCTCTTCAATTACTAAAGGAATGATTCTCATTGCTGCTAATTTATCGCCTTTTTTTACCGGGAAATTACCAGGTCTTGTTGCAATCATCATTTCGCCCTGAAGATTTAACACCTTTAATGCCTTCGTATTTACTTTAAATAAGCCATCACAGCCTGCAAATAGTTCAATTTTTCCTTCTTTGGTTTCTGCACTTCTTTCAATGTTATCATTCTTACACATATCATATAAAATCTCTGCTGCTTCATCTTCATGAAGAATGCCTTCTGATTTTTCCCAAATGTATAAATGTTGTTTGCCCATAGATAAAAGTACTGGAATATCCTCCTCTGTTACAATATGTCCCTTACGAAATGCCGCTCCTTTTTCTACGCCTGGAATAATTCTTGTAAGGTCATGACATAATACCTGTCCTACTGCATCCTGTGTTTTAATTAGTTTCATTGCCCTTTTCCTCCTCCACTTTTAAGTGTTTTAACATCTCTTCATAGTCCCTCTTCGTATTAATATTACCGATAACCTCAGGGTCCCCACCTAGTTCTTCTAATTCAATATATTTAGCAAGAACTATTTTATATAATTCTCTCGGACGATGCTCATCTCTTTCACGAAGCTGTTCTAATGCGGATAACATCTTCTTAGAATAAATACTACATAATGGTTGAATTTTGCCATTTACGCATAAAATTAAGCAATCTTCTTCCCCTGTAATATGCTTAGCCAATTTATTTAAAATCTCCTTACGAATACATGGCATATCGGTTGCTACCACTAATACATATTCTGTTTTTGATGCACGAAGCAATTGATAAATTCCCTCTAATGGTCCATACTCTTTCTTCTCATCTTGTACTAAACGATATTTTAAGTCTCTATATTTTTCCTTATCATCTACAGAGACCATTACTTCATAAAAATCTGCACATTCTCCTGCAACAATGTCTAAAAATGTTTCTTTTTTATATTTTAAGCGAGCTTTATTCTCTCCCATTCTAGAGCTTTTTCCACCTGCTAATATTCCTGCACTTATTAAATTCATCCCTATTTTTTGCCTCTCTTTACCTCTATTTATCTAACACCAATGCCTCTACTATGGTGCCTGGCTCTATTGGTAACTGCCCCGGCTTAATTACTGCAATTGCCTCACAACCTGAGAGCGGATGTAACATGCCATTGCTTTGCTTACTAGTAACACTTAAATAAGTACTGCCATTTTCTGTTACTAAACGT
>CABUZU010000140.1 GCA_902496125.1 uncultured Lachnospiraceae bacterium | reverse complement strand
GGTGGGCTTGGCATTGGATGCTCTTGTAGACCGAAAAGATAATTCGACAAATTGTTGAAAAATTCAGTAAAATATGGTATACTGTGCAAAATAAATAAAAGGAGGATGGGATTTTGAGTGAACAAAAAAAGAGCGGAGGTGCCCTTTTTGGTGCAGCCTTCTTAATGGCCACTTCGGCAATTGGCCCAGGATTTTTAACTCAGACTGCAAACTTTACTGGTCAACATCAGGCTAGTTTTGGCTTTGTAATCTTAGTCTCAATTATCTTATCTGCAATCGCACAATTAAATATTTGGCGAGTGCTTTGTACAACAGGACTTCGTGGACAGGATGTAGCAAATAAGTTACTTCCAGGTCTAGGTTATTTGGTATCATTTATGATTGTACTAGGAGGTCTTGTATTTAATATTGGTAATGTAGGTGGAGGTGCACTTGGACTTAATACGTTACTTGGTGTACCAACGAAGGTTGGCTACATTATTGCAGGATGTTTGGCAATTGTAATCTTCTTATTTAAGAATGCAAAAGCTGCAATGGATACCTTAACAAAAGTACTTGCAGGAATTATGATTGTTGTTATCTTTGTCGTAATTTTGATTGTAAAACCACCATTGGGTAGTGCACTTCAAAATACCGTTATGCCATCAACAGGTGTAAAACCATTAATGCCAGCGATTTTAACGTTAATGGGTGGTACTGTAGGTGGATATATTACCTTTGCAGGTGCTCATCGTTTAATTGATGCAGGTATTACAGGTAAAGAAAATCTAAAAGAAATCAATAAAAGTTCTGTAATGGGAATTGTTATTGCAACGATTGTACGTATTCTTTTATTCTTAGCAATTTTAGGTGTTGTAGTAAAAGGCGTTACATTAGATGCTTCCAACCCAGCAGCGGATGCATTTAAGCAAGGTGCAGGAGAAATTGGTTATCGTTTCGCAGGACTTGTTTTATTATGTGCAGCGATTACTTCCATTATTGGTGCAGCCTATACTTCTGTATCATTTTTAAAGACTTTTAGTAAGAAGATTGAAGAGAATGAAAATGCAGTAATTATTGCATTCATTGTTGTATCAACATTAGTAATGTTTGTTGTAGGAAGTCCAGCAGTACTTTTAGTATTAGCAGGAGCTTTCAATGGATTAATTCTTCCAATTACTTTAGGCATTTGTATTATTGCTGGTAATAATAAATCCATTATGGGCAAAGATTATAAGCATCCAATTGTGCTTACTATTTTAGGTATTGTTGTAGTAGTTTTAGCAGCTTACATGGGTGTTAATACATTTGTTTCTAATATTGGTGGATTGTTGTAAAATAAAAAGGGAGGGGAGACCCTCCCTTTTTTAGAAAGGATGACGATATGCAAGATGTTAAGATTTTAACAGCAGGCGATAGTTCAATTTTGATTCAATTTGAGAAAAAAATTGCTCCTGAAATTAATCGCCAAATTTCAGCACTTGTACAGCTTATGAAAGAGCAACATATTGAAGGGGTAACGGATACGATACCTGCTTTTTGTTCTTTACTTATTAATTATGACCCAAGAGTCATTAGTTATGAAGAGATAAAGACAAGAATGGAAGCTCTTTTAAAAATAGAAATTAAAGCAGGAGAAGAGAAAAAACGTATTTTTGAAATCCCTGTCTGCTATGGAGGAGAGTTTGGTCCCGATATTGAAAATATTGCAGAACATGCAGGACTATCTGTAGAAGAAGTTATAAAAATTCATACTTCTCGCAATTATTTGATTTACATGTTGGGATTTTTACCAGGATTTACTTATCTTGGAGGATTAGATGAACGAATTCATACTCCAAGACTTGCAAATCCTAGAATTAAGATTGCAGCAGGAAGCGTAGGAATTGGAGGGTCTCAAACTGGTATTTATCCAATGGATTCGCCAGGAGGTTGGCAACTTATGGGAATGACTCCAGTAAAGACTTATGACCCTGAACGAGAGGTTCCAATTTTAGTAGAAGCAGGAGATTATATTCGTTTTGTACCAATTAGTGAAGAAAGATATTACGAAATTAAAGAGTTAGTTGATAAGGGCGAATATCAATGTGTTGTTCATGAGGAGGAGGTGTAAAATGGGTGTTCGAGTATTAAAAGCAGGAATGCTTACAACTGTCCAAGACCTTGGACGAACAGGCTATCAAAGCCAAGGCTTTAGTGTGGCTGGTGTAATGGATGTACGTTCGTTTAAAATTGCAAACTTATTATTAGATAATCCAGAAAATGAAGCAGTTTTAGAGTTTACGTTAATTGGACCCACACTACAATTTACATCAGAAACCATTATTGCAATTACCGGTGGGGATTTTTCACCAACTGTCAATGGAAAACCAGTACCGATGTATACGGCTCTTTATATGAATCGTGGAGATATCTTAAAGTTTAAAAGTGCAAGAACTGGTAGCAGAGGATATATTGCATTTTCAAGTTATTTAGATATTCCAGTAGTAATGGGTAGTCGTTGTACAAATCTTAAAAGTCAAATTGGTGGGTTTAAAGGAAGAAAGTTAAAAGATGAAGATTACTTAGGTTTTCGTATTAAAAGACGTTACCTTCCATTCTTCCTATCAAGAAGCCTAGAACCGGATTCTTTTGAGAAGGAAAGTGAAACCTTACGTGTTGTAATGGGACCTGAGGATGATGCTTTTAGCAAACAGGGTATTGAAACTTTTTTAAACAATGAATATACTGTAACAAGTGATTTTGACAGAATGGGTTGTCGACTAGATGGACCTTTTATTGCACCAAAAGAATCTTCAGATATTATTTCAGATGGTATTGCATTTGGTTCAATACAAGTACCTTCTCATGGAAAGCCGATTATTTTATTAGCAGATAGACAGACTACAGGTGGATATGCAAAAATTGCTACGGTAGCAACAGTTGATATTCCAAAACTAGTACAAAGAAAGACAGACCATAAGATTAAATTTGAAGCAATTACCGTACAAGAAGCACAAAAATTATACTTAGAAGAGGAACAAGAATATCGTGATATGAGAGCAAAGATTCATACACCTTGTAGAGAAGTATTAGATTGTCGTCTTGTAGCAAAAAGATTAAGTAAATTGTTTAACGAATAAGGAGCAGATTATGAACTTAGAAAATATCAAAGGTTTAGTAGAGATTATTGAAAATTCCTCATTAACAGAATTTATTTATAAAGATCACGATGTAAAAATTACAATGAGTAAATTAGACCATCCACCAGTGATAGGACCAGCTATGCCACCGATGCCAGCAGCTCAATCACCACAAGTGAAAGTAGAGATTGAACCAAAGGAAGAAGAGGAAGAATTTTTATATATCACCTCTCCGATTGTTGGAACATTCTATTCAGCAGCAGCACCAGATGTACCTGCATTTGTTAAGGTAGGAGACCATGTAAAGGAAGGTCAGACTGTGTGTATTCTAGAGGCAATGAAGCTTATGAATGAAATTCAAAGTGATTTTGATTGTGAAATCGAAACAGTACTCGTAAGTAATGAACAGAAGGTAGAATATGGACAACCATTGTTTAGAGTAAAGAAATTATAAAATTGAGGGAGGTAGTTTTGTGATTAACAAAATCTTAATTGCCAACCGTGGTGAAATTGCAGTTCGTATTATTAGAGCCTGCCGTAATATGGGAATTAACAGTGTTGCTGTTTATTCAAAGGAAGATGAGAAAAGCCTTCATGTTCAGCTTGCAGACCAAAGAGTATGTATTGGCGAAGGACCTGCTAGAAATAGCTATTTAAATATGGAACGTATTATTATGGCAGCTAAAAAAGTAGGAGCCGATGCAATTCATCCAGGTTTTGGATTTTTATCTGAGAATAGTGAATTTGTAAGAAAATGCCAAGAAAATGATTTGATTTTTATTGGACCAGAAGCCGATGTCATTGATAAAATGGGCAATAAATCTCAAGCACGTAGTACGATGATGGAAGCTGGCGTCCCAGTTGTACCAGGAACAAAGGAACCCGTATATGAGGCAGAAGTAGGTAAAAAACTTGCAAAAGAAATTGGATATCCGGTTATGATTAAAGCATCTTCTGGCGGTGGTGGCAAGGGAATGCGTGTTGCCGAAAATGAAGATGAATTTGAATTTCAATTTAATATGGCACAGCGTGAATCAGCAAATGCCTTTGGTGATGATACCATGTATGTTGAACGATTTGTACAAGACCCTCGCCATGTAGAAATTCAAATTATTGCAGATACGCATGGGAATGTGGTAGCACTTGGAGAACGTGATTGTTCGGTTCAAAGAAACCATCAAAAATTAATTGAAGAATCTCCATCACCAGCAATTTCAGAAGAAACTCGTAAAGAGATGAATCGTTTTGCGATTCTAGCAGCAAAGACAGTAAATTATACCAATGCGGGAACTATTGAATATATCGTAGACCGTGCTGGAAGATTTTACTTTATGGAAATGAATACGCGTAT
>CABUZU010000139.1 GCA_902496125.1 uncultured Lachnospiraceae bacterium | reverse complement strand
TATCAGCTTCGAGGTCGTGTAGGCCGTTCGACAAGAACCTCTTATGCCTTTTTAACTTATACAAGAGGAAAGCTGTTAAAGGAAGTAGCAGAGAAGAGACTTAGTGCAATTAGACAGTTTACAGAACTTGGTTCTGGTGTAAAAATTGCAATGCAAGACTTAGAGATTCGAGGAGCTGGTAATATCTTAGGAGCCGAACAACACGGTCATATGGAAGCGGTTGGCTATGATTTATATTGTAAGATGTTAAATCAGGCGGTAAGAAGTTTAAAAGAAAATAAGGAAACCGTTGACTTTGATACGACAATTGATATGGCACTTGATGCCTATCTTCCTTCTTCTTATATCGAAAATGAAAGTCAAAAGCTTGATATGTATAAGAAGATTGCTTCAATTGAGAATGAAAAAGATTATTCGGATTTACAAGACGAATTAATCGACCGTTATGGAGAATTGCCACTTGCTGCCCAGTATCTACTTCGAGTTTCGTTATTAAAAGCACAGGCTCATCGTTGCTATGTACTTGATTTAGTTGGAAAGCCTAGAACGATTACGATTACGATGCATGAAAATGCACCGTTTAATTTGGATAATTTGCAAGCATTTTTAAACCTATATCGTGGAAGACTAAGAGTAATTCCAGGAAAAAATCCAAAGTTTATTTATGAAGCTGCAAAGAGTAGTTTCTTAGTTTCTGAGGACTTATTTACCATTACAAAAGAACTTTTAGAAAATATTAAGAAACATTTACTCTTCACAGAAGGGTAATTTTGTATTATAATTCAGATATCATAAAATTAGACAAGGAGAATACTATGTTAAGAGTAGGTTTATTAACAAGTGGTGGTGATTGCCAAGCATTAAATGCAACCATGCGTGGTATTGTAAAATCACTACACACTTTATATGAAGGTGATGTAGAATTTATTGGTTTTGAAGATGGTTACAAGGGTTTAATGTATGAAAACTATAAAAAAATGACCCCTAAAGATTTTTCAGGCATTTTGACCATTGGTGGAACCATCTTAGGAACTTCAAGACAGCCATTTAAAATGATGGAAGTAATTGAACAAGAAGGACCTCATAAGGGTATGGATAAGGTAGCTGAAATGATTCGTACCTATAATAGACTTCATTTAGATTGTCTATGTATTTTAGGTGGAAATGGTAGTCAAAAGACAGCGAACTTATTAAGCCAAAAAGGATTAAATATTATTGGTCTTCCAAAGACGATTGACAATGATTTATGGGGCACCGATATGACATTTGGTTTTGATAGTGCAGTAAAGATTGCAACAGATGCGATTGATTGTATTCATACGACTGCTGCCTCTCATAGTCGTGTATTTATTGTAGAAATTATGGGACATAAAGTTGGACCATTAACATTACACGCTGGTATTGCAGGTGGTGCGGATATTATTTTACTTCCTGAAATTCCATATGATATCAATAAAGTAGTAGAAGCGGTTAAGAAGAGAGCAAAAGAAGGTCATAAATTTACAATTATTGCAGTTGCAGAAGGTGCAATTTCAAAAGAACATGCAGCTCTTTCTAAGAAAGAACGTAAGAAAGCTTTATTAGAACAGTCTAAGTTATATCCTTCTATCTCTTATAAAATTGCAGCAGATTTAAAGGAAATTGCAGGAGTAGAGGTAAGAGTAACCGTTCCAGGTCATACACAAAGAGGTGGAGCACCAGTTCCTAGTGACCGTGTACTTTCTTCTCGATTTGGCGCACATGCAGCGGAATTAATTAAGAGGGGTGAATTTGGTCGTCTAGTTGTTATTAAAAATGGCGAAGTAACAAGTATTCCACTAGAAGATTCAGCAGGAAAGCTAAAATATGTAGACCCAGAAAGTTCGATTGTAAAAGAAGCAAAACTTCTTGGAATCAAATTTGGTGATTAATGAATGTCGTATACAGCATTATATAGAAAATGGAGACCTGCTACGTTTGAAGATGTGCGTGGACAAGCACCAATCGTAGCAGCTCTTAAAAATCAAGTAAAAACAGGTAGAGTTGGTCATGCTTATTTGTTTTGTGGTACGAGGGGAACGGGTAAAACTTCCGTGGCTAAGATACTAGCTCGTGCGGTAAACTGTGAGCATCCAGTGGATGGAAATCCTTGTAATGAATGTAAGCTTTGTAAAGCAGCAAACAGTGGTGCAAGTGTCAATGTTGTAGAAATTGATGCAGCATCGAACAACGGTGTAGATAATATTCGTGAAATTCGAGAAGAAGTACGATATACGCCAGCACAGGGTAAATACAGAGTTTATATTATTGATGAGGTGCATATGCTATCAACAGGTGCTTTTAATGCCTTATTAAAGACATTAGAGGAACCACCAGCACATGTAATTTTTATTCTAGCAACGACAGAGGTTTATAAGATTCCGATTACCGTTCTTTCTAGATGTCAACGTTATGATTTTAGAAGAATTTCATCAGAGGTTATTACAGGAAGATTACAAGAGCTAACGCAAGGAGAACAGATTTCAATTGAAGATCGAGCACTTCGTTATATTGCTCGTAAGGCAGATGGTTCGCTTCGAGATGCCATTAGTTTATTAGATCAGTGTATTGCATTTCATTTTGGAGAGCGATTAAACTATGAAGATGTATTAGAAGTTTTAGGTGCAGCAAGCTATGATTTATTTGGTAAGTTACTTTTAGCTGCACTAGAAGGACGTAGTGCAGATTGTATTTATCAAATTGATGAAATTGTCATGCAAGGGCGAGAACTATCCCAATTGGTTAGTGATTTTATTTGGTATTTAAGAAATTTGATGCTTTTAAAATCTTCGGATTTAGATGCGGATACCTTAGAAGTTTCAGAAGAGGAACTATTAGAGCTTGGAAAGATGGCGGCTCGTACCGATATGAATGTCTTATTAAGATATTTAAGAGTCTTTTCAGAGCTTGCAGGAAAGATGAGAAATGCTGTTGATAAACGAGTGCAGTTAGAAATGGCGTTCATTCGTTTGACAAAGCCTCAGATGGAATTAGAAGTAGATAGTTTATTAGAAAGAATGTCGATTCTTGAAAATAAAATAGAAGAATTAAAGATTACGGGAAGTATTCCAATGCAAGTAGACCCAATGCAGAGCTTAGATGAGATGGCTTACTATGAGCAGATGGCAAGACAGGAAGGAGAATTTATTCCGATACAAGAGGAGGTTCCAGTGGTAGAACCACCGAAGAAATCAATCGAAATTCCACAAAATAATGAACCTGTTGTATTGCCAAAGAAGCAATTTGATGAATACCAAAATATGGTAAAGAATTGGAAGTCGTTTATTGAAAAGCTTAGTGGAAGGTCTGAAAAGATTGCACTTCGAGGAACTTATTTAGAAGTAGTAGGAGAAAATTCCTACCAAGTAGTTTTTGAAGATGAAGCAAAGTATGCAATTGGAGCTAGAGAAGTGACAAAGAAACATTTAGAACAGTTGGCATTGGAAGTCTTTAAGATACCAATGACATTTAAATTTAGTCTATCGACAAACGTGACAGGTTCTCCTAAAAAATATGTAAGTGAGGAAGAACTAAGTCAAGTTTTTCATGGAATAGATATTGTAGAAGAAGATGAAGATTAAAAAATAGGAGGACATAAAAATGGCTAAAAGAGGTGGCTTTGGAGGAGGCATGGGAATGCCTGGTAACATGAATAATTTAATGAAGCAGGCACAGAAGATGCAAAAACAGATGGAACAGATGCAAAAGGATTTAGAAGAAAAGACCTATACTGCAAAAGCAGGTGGTGGAGCAGTAGAAGTAACTGTGTCTGGTAAAAAAGAAGTACTATCTGTTAAATTAGCAGAAGAAGTTGTAGACCCTGATGATATTGAAATGCTTCAAGACTTAATTGTAGCAGCTACAAATGAAGCACTTCGTGCAATGGATGCAGATGCTTCTAAGGCAATGGGCGGTCTTACTGGTGGTCTTGGCGGTGGCTTAGGCTTCTAAGAATAAGTTTATGGAATATTTTGGTAAACAAATTAATGCGTTAATTGAAGAATTATCGATGCTTCCAGGTATTGGAAATAAATCGGCACAACGCCTTGCTTTTTATATTATCAATATGCCAAAAGAGCAGGTTAAAAAACTATCAGATATTTTAGTCGAAGCAAGAGAGAAGGTAAGATATTGTAAGGATTGCTGTACCCTTACCGATGAGGAGCTTTGTCCGATTTGTTCGGATGAATCGCGTGACCATAGTACGATTATGGTTGTTGAAAATTCCCGTGATTTAGTAGCTTATGAGAAAACAGGAAGGTACAAAGGAGTTTATCATGTGCTTCAAGGAGCGATTTCTCCAACATTAGGGATTGGACCGAATGATATTCGACTAAAGGAGCTAATGACAAGACTTCAAGGAGAGGTAAAGGAGCTTATTATTGCGACAAATTCAAGCCTTGAAGGAGAGACAACCGCAATGTATATTAGTAAGTTGGTAAAACCAGCTGGTATCAAGGTCAGTCGTATTGCCAGTGGTGTACCAGTC
>CABUZU010000138.1 GCA_902496125.1 uncultured Lachnospiraceae bacterium | reverse complement strand
CCCTTTCGTATGTAATGTAAAATACTTAGTATATCTTCAGTTCAGATACAATTGCATCTGGTAAAATATCATGTACTTCAAATGGAACCGTATCTAAAATCTGGAATTCAAATGCCAACGCTGCTTTATAATGCGTATTTGGCTTTTCAAGATAGCGGTCATAGAAACCTCCGCCATATCCTACTCTGTGATGGTCTCTATCAAAAGCAACACCTGGCATAATAAAGAATGCATCGGTTTCTTTTGCTTCTGGCAAAGTAGTCTTTGGCTCACGAATTCCCATATAACCTGATTCTACATCATCTTCCTTTGTGATATAATACCAAATCAAGTCTTTACCTACAACTTTTGGAACTGCAACTCTCTTACCTGCTGCCCAAGCCTTTTTAATAATTACATCAGTCATAACTTCATGATTGTAATCAATGTAAGCATACACACAATCTGCCTCTTGATACTGCGGCATACTTTCAATAAAGTTGGCAACCTGTTCGCTCATTTTAGCGACTTCTTCATCTGTTGCTGCATCCCTTCTGGATTTGATTAACTTTCTGACTTCTTTTTTTTCTTGCATGGTTTGCCCCTCCTTCATGCGTTTTTATTTCGAGGTTATCCTAGTGGGTTCCTCTATATTTTGCATCATGACGTGCTTTTACATCGATCATGGTACCATCTGGGTTTTGAATTTTAATACTTTCAAGAGAGCCTCTAAGGTTTGCTCTCATTGCCGAAATGTATTCTTTACGAAGCTTTGCTTGTTCTTTCTTCTCAGCTTCTGTAAGTCCCTGTGGTGACTTACTTTTTCTATATAAAACGTTAATTCTTTCGATATCTGACATATCCATAATGTTCTTCCTCCACTTTAGTCTCTACAACTATAATTACTAATGTACTCAAATAAATTGAATTTCTCATTCTTATGTGCTAAAAATAAAGTTCCACATACCTCACCATCTATGATGCGATAAATATTAGCTACATCTTCTCCATTTGCAATTACCATATCGGCACCAGAATCGGTTGCAATCTGTGCTGCTGCTAATTTTGCTGCCATTCCACCTGTTCCTACATTACTGCCTGATGTACTCTTACCCATTGAAAGCAATTCACTATCAATTACTGGAACTTCTTCAATAAACCTTGCATCCTTATTCTGATTAGGGTCATCGGTATAAAGTCCATCAATATCTGATAATAAAATAAGTAAATCAGCATTTAACATGGCGGTAACAATTGCAGAAAGGCGGTCATTATCTCCAAATTCAATTTCATGAGTCGCTACGGTATCATTTTCATTAACAATAGGAATCATTCCCATCTGAAAGAGCTGTTCAAAAGTATTTTTAGCATTAAAACAGCTAATTCCATTGACAATGGTATCTTTAGTAAGTAAAATCTGTGCTGCGGTATGATTGTATTCTGCAAATAGACGTTGATAAGTCATCATCAGTTTTGCTTGACCAATTGCAGCAAGAGCCTGCTTTTCAGAAGTACTTGCTTTTTTATCTCCAAATGAAACAGCCTGTTTACCTACAGCAATGGCTCCTGAAGAAACTAAAGCGACATCCTTTCCCTCATTTCTAAGTTCACATAGAATACGGACTAACTTCTCAATTTTTCTTAAATTTAACTTTCCTGTCTCACTGTGAGTCAGGGATGAAGAACCAATTTTTACAACGATTCTTTTTTTGTCTTTTAGATACTCTCTACTTGTCATCTTTTGACACTCCCTCTTTATGTTACACTATTTTTTATAATTTTTCAACCACTGTAAACTGACTAATAATATTTTCTGCCACACGAAGTCCATCCATCGCTGCTGACATAATACCACCTGCATATCCAGGTCCCTCTCCACAAGGGTATAACCCTTCTACACTAACACTTTGGAATTTCTCATCTCTTAAAATTTTAACAGGAGATGAAGTTCTAGATTCCACACCTAGTAATAAGGCATCTTCTCGATTAAATCCATGGATTTTTCTACCAAAAGATTCAATACCTTCAATTAAAGACTTATTTAATTCTTCTGGCAAAATCTTATTTAATGAAGTAAGCTCATACTCACCCTTTACATCAGGAATGACTTTTCCAAGTGTACTACTTTTCTTATTTGCTTTAAAATCACGATAAAGCTGTACAGGAATTTTTCCATTTGCCGCTTCAAAGGCTGCCTTTTCTAGGTTTCGTTGAAATGCCACTCCACTAAGTACACCCTTATCTGGATAATCTTCTGGTGTAACGGTTACAATTAATGCCGAATTTGCATTCCTACCATCTCGTTTTCGATAGCTCATTCCATTTACTGCAAGATATCCTTCTTCTGATGAACTATTTACAACCTTTCCACCAGGGCACATACAAAATGAATAAACCCCTCTGCCATTACTTGTCTTTGCTGTTAGCTTATAGTCTGCTGCCATAAGTCCTTCTACATGCTCTTTTCCATACTGGCTCTTATTAATCATTTCCTGTGGATGTTCAATACGAAAACCTACTGCAAAAGACTTCGCTTCCATTGAAATACCACAATGATGAAGCATTTTAAAGGTATCCCTTGCACTGTGTCCCATCGCAAGTACCGCTACTTGGGTAGAAATTTTCTTTTCATGATTTACTTCAATTGCTACAAGCTTACCATCTTCAATTTCTAAATTTGTTACTTGACTAGAAAAGAAAAATTCTCCACCAGCCTCTTCAATTTCTCTATGAATGTTTTTTACCACATCTCTTAACACATCGGTTCCAATATGTGGCTTATTTACATACAAAATATCCTCAGGTGCTCCTGCCTCTACAAATAGCTCTAATACCTTCCTATTTCTTCCAGAAGCATCCTTTACTAGCGTATTTAATTTCCCATCGGAAAAGGTTCCAGCACCGCCTTCGCCAAACTGTACATTGCACTGGGTATTTAATTTACCAGTCTTCCAAAATGTCTCAACTTCTTGTACTCGTTCATCAACCGCCAACCCTCTTTCTAATAAAATCGGGCGATATCCTTCTCTTGCAAGTATTAATGCACAAAATAGTCCTGCAGGTCCTGTTCCAACCACTATCGGACGTTTCTCTAACTTTTCATTTCCTGGTTTTGGAAGTTTATAGGATTTTGGAGTTACGATTGTAATGTTTTTATCTTTTACTCTTTTTAAAACCTTATGTTCTTCCTTTAGTGAAACTAAAACAGTATATACAAGATATAATTCTGGTTTCTTTCTCGCATCAATCGAAGACCTTTTGATTTCAAATTTTTTGATTTCCTTACTCGAAATCTTTAATTTCTTAGCAGCCTTTTCTACTAATTCTTCCTTTGTATGACCGATATTCATCTTAATCTGTTGAATTTGTATCACTTTTTTTCTCCTTACTCGCCGCTTTTGCTGCAACATAGGCACTAGACCATGCCCACTGTAGATTATAGCCTCCACATTTGCCATCGACATCTACTAGTTCTCCTACTAGATAAAGACCTGGCATAAGTTTCGATTCCATTGTCTCTGGACTAATTTCATTACAAAAAACACCACCAGAAGTTACCTGTGCTTTTGTAAAATCATTTACGCCAATTACTGTTGCACTAAAGCATTTGATTCCCTTAGCTAGTTTTTTCGGATTTTCACCATATCTTTTGATTAACACTGCCAATAATTTTTTATTAATCATACCAACATATTGTTCTTTTGTGTGCGTAGTTAAATAATTTTCTAATTCTTCTATACTAATATTTGGCATGAAATCTAATTCCAAAAAGCTTTTTTTACTTCTTGCCACATAGCGGCAAAGCTGAAAGGCTGGTATTCCAGATACTCCATAATCGGTAAGCTGAACTTCTCCCTCTTCTTCCATCAATTCTTTGCCTGTATCAAGCTTAATCTTTGCTTGTATACGAATTCCTGCAAGTTGTTTAAAGAATTTTTCCTCACATTTCATTCCAGTAAGTGCCGCAACAGGCTTATGTATTTGATGACCAAAGCTTTTTGCAAGCTCATATC
Source organism: uncultured Lachnospiraceae bacterium (assembly GCA_902496125.1). Classification (GTDB taxonomy): domain Bacteria; phylum Bacillota; class Clostridia; order Lachnospirales; family Lachnospiraceae; genus TWA4. Next base: position 546 of record CABUZU010000138.1, on the reverse strand, counting down.
CACTTCCATCAGAGCCAGTACTAGGAGCTGCACAGCCTCCACATGCTAAAATAATTGCATCTGCCCTTAGATTTCCTACATTGGTATGCACACGAAACTTTCCCTTTTTAAACTCAATATAATCAACAGAAACTTCCGTCTTTACTGTAACCTTTGCTTTGTCTAATCCATCTCTTAATACATCTAATACGGCGCTTGCTTGGTCAGAAGAGGGGTAATAATACCCTCCCCTGCTTTTGGGCCAAATGCCAAGCTCTTTAAAATATTCTAACGTTTTTTCTACTGGAAACTTATTAATAACCTGCATTGCAAATGCATTGTCATAATAGCAAGAGGCATCTAAAAATGCATTGGTATAATTACATTTTCCATTTCCCGTTGATAAAATCTTTTTTCCTACTCTATCTTTATGTTCAAGGATCGTCACTAGGGCACCTTCTTTTGCGGCTTTAATCGCTGCAAATAAACCTGAGGCACCTCCTCCTATGACAAGGACTTGTCTCATAAATGTTTCTCCTTATTTTTAACTACTACAAGATTCTAAAT
>CABUZU010000137.1 GCA_902496125.1 uncultured Lachnospiraceae bacterium | reverse complement strand
TAATTTAGTTGTAGTATCGTCTTTTACATTTTCGGTAACCGCTACACCAAGTGAGAATGGACCGGATTCATCACCTTTTTCTTTCTCATAAGAAGAAAATTGTCCATCTTTAGGAGATTTGGCAAATGCACTAGAAGAAGTGGTAAGTAAGTCTGTAGATTCTACACTACTTCTAGTTTCTGTTTTGGTAAGACCTAAAGCTTGAATAATTAATGTAGGTACAGAAGAATCTGCAATTGGTGTTGTGATATCATGGCTATTAACAGTTGGCATTAAGTAAAGTGGATTGTTGTAATACATATTAGAATCCCCTTCTAATACGATGCCTTTTGTAGTAGCAATACCGTAGTCTGCTAAAACACGATTAAAATTAGTCATATCTTCTGTGGTATAGCTTGTAGTAATGAATGCACAACCGCCTGCTTCTAAGTAAGCAATAATGCTATCTGCTTCGTCAGCAGAAAGGTCGGAGGTAGGTCCATTAATAATTAAAGCATCACAATCTTCTGGAACAGAGTCAGAAGATAATAAGTTTAAATCGCTGTATTCTAAGTTTTGTTTTGATAAATCAGAAGTTACAGAATCCGAAAGAGCGATTTCATTATGTCCTGTTAAAACATAAACTTTAGGTAGGTTATCACTTGTTACATAGTCGATAGCAGAAGTTAATTGGCTTTCACCATCAAATTCAGTAGTTGTATTGCCAGTAGTATAATAATTACTGTAATCCGTAACGTAAATATCATCATATTTAATAACGGTGTAACGTTTATTACTTTCTACAACAACACTTCCTTCGGATAAGCTTTCATCGTTTGAGCTGTATTTAGTAGAAAATGTTGGATTGGTAACAGGGTCTATATATTTGGTTTTAATATGGTCATTTAAATCTTTATAACGGTCTAATAAGGTATCAAGACGGGTGTCTTCATTTCCTTTTTGATATAGTAAATAAATATTAATATCGGTATCAAGATTTTTTAAGATTTTTTTCGTATCATCGCCAATGGAATATAGTTGTGAACTACTAATATCAATCTGGCTGTATTTACTAGGAAGTTGTTCTGCAGCAAGGTTTACAAATAGAGCAACAATAATAACAACAACAGATAATAATACACTATAAGAACCATGACGGAAATTCAATGTATGAAACATGGATTTTAAAGGCTTTTTTTGTTTTGGTTCTTTGCCTTTGTTTTTATTTTTTAATAAACTCATTTTGCCCTCCTTTTTTAACTCCATCTACGTTTTTCAATGGTTTGAATTGTCAAGAATAAAAAAACGAAGATTACACTAATAAAGTATACAAGGGAAGGTACATCGAAGATTCTATTATAAAAATTATATAAACGTTCGTTAAAGGAAAGCTTAGCTAGGAAATTAGGAAGTAAGCTTTCATAAAGTGAAGACTTTACAAAATAGATAATGGATAAAATTGCAAAACCTACACCAGCAGCACCTACCGATATAATCCAGTTTTTAGTAATATTGTAAATAATCGCACAAGCAATAAATAAAATTAAACTAATACCTAGATAAGAACCTAGAGCGGAAGTTGGCAGTAATTCTTTAATGCTATTAATTAGTTGAAGGATTAACAATACGCCAAAGGTTCCAATACTTGCTAGAATCTGACTTTCTGTTAAAGCAGAAATAAAAAGTCCGATTGCAATCGCAGCACATCCAAAAAGGAAGAAGGCTAAGATAGTACTATAATCGACTAATATACCTGTAGCACCCATGGAACGTAAGATGATAGGATAAATGCAACTAATAATAGATACAATACCAATTACTGTACACATAGATAGGAATTTACCCATTACAATAGAGGCAACGCTAGCAGGTGAAGTTAACAGTAACTGGTCTGTTTTAGTTTTACGGTCTTCGGAAATAGAACGCATTGTTAAAATAGGAATAGCAATGACAAAAATAAACGTAATGCTATATAGAGAATAAGCAAAAGATGAATTGCCATTACGAATATTTAAAAATACAAAGTAAATTCCCATAAAAAGCAACATTGCTGCGATAACTAAATATCCAATCATCGAGGTAAAGAAACTTTGTAATTCTCTTTTATATACAGCAAACATGATTAAGATTCCTCCTCGTTTTTATTTTCTGTTAATTCAATAAATACATCTTCTAATGAGCGATTAGAAGGAAGCATTTTGTAAATTGGAAGATTTGCTTTAGCAAAAGCAAAGAATAATTCTTCTCTAAGGTCAATTGCTTTATCAGAAGTAATTGTTACTGTAATACAATTAGCTTCTTCATCTTCTGAAATCTCATAAGAAATACGGTCTGTAAAGTTCTTTAAAACAGACTCTATATCTTGTTTATTACCTTTAACAGATAAGGATAAAATATTTTCCCCTTCCATTAAGGTTACTAGGTTTTCAGGTGTATCACTAGCAATTAATTTACCATGAGAAATAATCATGATATGGTCGCAAATAGCACTAACTTCTGATAAAATATGTGAGCTTAAAATAACGGTATGTTTCTTTCCTAGTTCTTTTATTGTATCACGAATTTCAATAATCTGAATTGGGTCAAGACCTACCGTTGGTTCATCTAAGATGATAACAGGAGGAAGACCAAGGATTGCTTGTGCAAGGCCTACTCTTTGTTTGTAACCTTTAGATAAGTTTTTAATTAATCGATTTTTTACATCATCAATTCTAGAAATTTTAATTGCTTCATCAATCATTTCTTTTTTCTTATCTTTTGGCAATTTTTTTAAATCCGCACAAAACTTTAGATATTCCATAACCGTCATATCCATATAAAGTGGTGGCTGTTCTGGTAAATATCCAATGGATTTTCTAGCTTCATCAGGGTCTTCTAAAATATCGTGGCCATTAATGATTACAGTTCCTTCGGAAGGAGCAAGGTATCCAGTCATGATATTCATAGTTGTTGATTTACCGGCACCATTAGGACCTAAGAAGCCATAAATTTGTCCTTCTTCAATGGAGAAGGAGAGATTGTCTACAGCAAGGTGATTGCCGTATCTTTTTGTTAGGTTTACTACCTCTATCAAAATAAAGTCCTCCTTTTTTCTTTGAAATTTAATGGTTTACATAATCTTCTATAGAATAATCGTTAAATGTGTCTAAAATGTGATTATATTACTACAACTTTGTGAAGAAATAAAAAAGGAGTCCGAAGACTCCTAAAAAATCTCTAGCCTATTACATCACTCATCTGATACAAACCAGCACCTTTTCCTGCAAGGAATTTAGCAGCTTGAACAGAACCTTTAGCAAAGATTGCTTTAGAATAAGCAGTATGTTTAATTTCAACCACTTCATCAGTTCCACAGAAGAATACTTCGTGTTCACCAACAATGGTTCCACCACGTACAGCACTAATTCCAAGTTCTTTTGCATCTCTTTTTTGACGACGGTCTGAACGGTCGTAGATGTATTCATAAGAATGGTCCATTGCGTCGTTAATGGAATCTGCAAGTGCAATTGCAGTACCACTTGGTGCATCTAATTTCTGGTTGTGATGTTTTTCTACAATTTCGATATCAAAGCCAGCGTTTGCAAGTACTTTAGCAGCTTCTGCTACAAGCTTCATAATGGTATTGACACCTAATGACATATTAGCGGAACGAAGAACGGCAACTTCTTTACTTGTTTCTTCTACTAATTCTAATTGTTCAGAAGTAAGTCCTGTAGTACATAAAACAACCGGAATCTTTTTTTCTTTACTATAAGTTAAAAGAGTATTTACAGCATTAGCAGTAGAAAAATCAATAATTACATCAGCTGCGACATCACAATTATTAATAGAAGCAAATACTGGATAGTTGTTTTGTTTTGCATCTACAAATGGGTCAATACCAGCAACAATCTGGCAAGTTTCATCTTTATTTACAATATCGGAAATAACCTGCCCCATATGGCCGTTACATCCGTGCATAATAATGTTAACCATGTGTTTTTCCCCCTAAAAGTATACAAGATATTTACGCAAGTTCAAGTCCGTATTCAACCATTGCTTTTTTAAGTCTGTCAAAGTTTTCAGGTTCCATCTGAGTTAATGGACGATGTAAAGGACCTGCTTTATAACCGATTGCATTCATAGCACATTTTACAGGAATTGGATTGACTTCACAGAATAAAGCTTTGATTAATGGTAAAGCTTTTAATTGTAATTCACAAGCTTTTTTAACGTCGCCATCAAAATAAGCCTGGCAGATGTCATGAGTTTGCTGTGGAGCAACATTTGATAATACAGAGATAACACCAGAACCACCTAAAGAAAGGATTGGAACGATTTGGTCATCATTTCCTGAATAAATTTCAAAATCATCGCCATAAGTAAGCTGTGCAAGTTCAGCAACCTGAGAGATATTACCACTTGCTTCTTTTACAGCAACGATATTAGAAACACTCTTTTCAAGTTTTGCTAAGGTAGCAGGTAATACATTGCAACCAGTACGACTAGGTACGTTGTATACAATGATAGGAAGGTCTACAGATTCAGCAACCATTGTAAAGTGTTCAATAAGACCTTTCTGTGTTGCTTTG
>CABUZU010000136.1 GCA_902496125.1 uncultured Lachnospiraceae bacterium | reverse complement strand
CATTTCACGAATGGTTACCCATAATCTTCTTTCATTTCCTGCTGCCCCTTTAATAATTCCTGAATACACTTCTAATGGATTTTGATGTACCAAAGCTACAATTACTAAAGCACAGACAATTAATGATAAAATAACCGCTATGATACGAATCCCCCATGCTTTGAAAGGAGAAATTGCATCTCTTTTTTTCATATGAATATTCATAGTCCTCTCCTTACTCCTCTTTACTTGCATGTGTGGTCATTAACAGTCCAATTTCTTCCTTACTCGCTGTTCTAGCATCTACAACACCGCTTACTCGACCTCCACTTAATACCATAATCTTATCACAAAGTTCCAAAAGCATATCAAGGTCTTCACCAACGCAGATAACAGCAACACCTTTTTGTTTTTGCTCATTTAATAGATTATAAATCGTATAAGAAGAATTAATATCAAGTCCTCGAACAGGATAAGCAACCATTAACACAATTGGATTTGAAGCAATCTCTCGACCTACTAATACCTTTTGTACATTACCACCTGATAATCGACCAACTGGTGTATTTACCCCTGGAGTTACCACCTGTAATTTTTTAATAATTGTCTGTGCCAATTTTCTTGGTTTTTTTCTATCAACTAGCGGTGATTTTCCTTCTTGGTATCCACGAATCATCATATTATCAGTCATATCCATTGCACCTACAAGTCCCATTCCAAGTCGATCTTCTGGTACGAATGCCATATGAACACCAAGGTCTCGAATTTTGGCTGCCTTCATTGAAGAAAGTAACTCTTCCTTCCCATCTGGTGGATAATAAGTAATACTTCCCGATTCAATCTCTTGAAGTCCTGCAATGGCTTCTAATAGCTCTTTTTGTCCATTTCCTGCAATTCCTGCTACACCTAAAATTTCACCACTCCTTGCGGTAAATGAAATATCATCTACTACTGCGATTCCTTCTTCATTACGACATATCAAGTCCTTTACACAAATTCTATCTACTGGATTTACAGGGTCAGTCCTTTCAATATTTAAGCTAACCTTTTCTCCTACCATCATTTCTGTTAACGATTCTACTGTTGCATCCTTTGTATTGACCGTACCTACATATTCTCCTTTTCTTAAGACAGAAACACGGTCTGATAACTCCAATACTTCATTTAATTTATGAGTAATAATAATAATAGATTTCCCTGCTGCCCTCATATTTCTAAGCACATGAAAGAGTTTTTCTGTCTCTTGTGGGGTTAAGACGGCAGTCGGCTCATCTAAAATTAAAATATTAGCACCTCTGTAAAGGACTTTAATAATTTCTACTGTCTGTTTTTGTGATACTGACATATCATAAATTTTTTGCGATGGATTTAATTCAAACCCATAACTATCAATTAATTCTTTGATTTCTTTTTCAATTGCAGACATCTTTAAAATGTCTTTACCCTTCAACCCTAAAATTACATTTTCTGCTGCGGTTAAAACATCTACTAATTTAAAATGCTGATGAATCATTCCGATTCCAAGTTCAAATGAATCCTTAGGCGAGCGAATCAACACTTCCTTACCATTTACAAAAATCTGTCCTTCATCAGGAAAATAAATTCCCGATAACATATTCATTAACGTAGTCTTTCCACTACCATTCTCTCCAAGAATAGAAAGAATTTCTCCCTTTTGTAGAGTTAAGTTCACGCCAGAATTAGCAACTACCTTACCAAATCTTTTTGTAATATTCTTTAACTCAATTGCATTTGTGTTTTCCAAACCTCTTCCTCCATTACGACAAAGAGATACAAGGTAGTCTTACCCTGTATCCCTTTATCATTTTATAAATTAATTTGATTTCTCAGTAATTCCATCAATTCTTACAGAAAAAGTAGGAGCTGACTGTTTTTCTGATTCATGGAAATATCCATCGGATACATAATCAGCAAAGTCTTTAAAATCTCCACCTGCTTTAATTGCATCTTCTAATGTCTGTCCATTATTTACAGTAAATTTAGAGGTATCAAATACATGTAAAGAACCATCTTTAATTGCATTTTCTACTTCTTCTACTTTCTTATCGGTACCTTCTGCACATACTTTTTCATTTAATGGAGTAAGACGTACAGAATCATCAGAAAATCCCTTACACCAATCGGTATCAATTGTTTTACCTTCCATTACACTCTTAACAGCATAGGTATAATAAGGTCCCCAGTTATTTGTTGGAGAAGTTAATGCACTGTTAGGAGCTGTAGAAGTCATATCTACATTATAACCTACCATAGGAACCTTAAGTGCTTCACAAGCAGTTGCTGCACCTGTGGTATCAGCGTGTTGACTAATTAATACACATTTATCTGCTACTAAGGCTTCGGCTGTTTCTTTTTCTAATGCCATATCAGCCCAGCTATTTGTATACTGTACTTCCATTGTTGCACTTTCACAAACGCTCTTTGCACCTAAATAAAATGCAGTGTATCCACTTACTACTTCTGCATAAGGGTATGCACCTACATAACCAATCTTTGCTTCGTCTGCTTTAATCTTACCACTGTCAATCATTTCATTTAATTTAAGACCAGCTACTACACCAGCGGTATAACGACCTTCATAAATACTGGTAAAATAGTTATGCATATTGCTTAGTCCGCTACTTGCAGCCTTACAACCTGTTGCATGACAAAACTGAATATCTGGATATTCTTTTGCTGCCTGAATAATAAAATCTTCATGTCCAAAGCTTGTTGCAAAAATAATGTTACAACCTTCTGATGCTAAGTCTGCTGCTGCATCATAACATTCTTCATTTTCAGGAATTGTAGTTTTCTCAATAACCTGGTCATCAGATAAACCAAGTTCTTTTTGCATTTCATCGATGCCCTTCATATGAGATTCGGTATAACCTTCATTCTCATCACCGATGTAAATGACACCTACCTTAATGTCACTTTTGTTAGCACCTGTTTCTTTCGAATCAGAACTACCATTCGAACTTCCACTACAACCAGTTACTAGTGCTGCGCACATACATACAGTCAATGCTACACTTACTAATTTTTTCATTTTTTGCCTCCATTTAACGTTTGTAAATTAGTACATACCTTTTTTAATTTAACACATGGAAATTTAACCGTCAATATAAATTAAGAAAATTTGAAAATTTTACAACAATGAGGTATAATATAAAATTATCAGACTTTAAGAAAGGAGACCTTCTTATGTTCAAAAAATTAAATTTCGACACTTACTATCACAGTCCCCTTTGGCGTTGTCTGCCAGAAGTTCACTATTCCCAAACAATGCGAAAAAAAGTTGAGCCTTATTTAAAAAAACGCTTGACTACTTATAAAGTATGCAGAAAAGAAGACCAACCCATTTACTGTGAAAGCTATCGCAGTGACAATCCCAAAGGCATTGTCATTATTTCTCATGGATTTACGGAATTTTGCGAACGCTATCACGAAAATATTTATTATTTTCTAAAAGCTGGATACCATGTTTACATGCCCGAACACCAAGGCCATGGCCGTTCTTTTAGACCTTATTTAGATATTGAAAATCCAGATTATTCGCTGACTCATACCGACAACTTCCAAGAGTATGTAGACGATTTACACTTTATTATTACTTCTTTAGTAATGCCTGTAAAGCAGGGACTGCCCCTCTATCTCTATGCACACTCTATGGGTGGCTGCATTGGGACACTTTACCTTGAACAACATCCTCATGTTTTTAAAAAAGCTATTTTAAATGCCCCGATGCTTGAATTAAAATTAGACCCATTACCAAACGGTGTTGCATGGGGAGTCGCTAAACTAATGTGTAAACTTGGAAAAACACATAGTTATGCTTTAACCCAATATCCATTTAATCCAAACCCTGATTTTTCTAATGCGCTAAGCACTTCAAAGGCTCGCTATCACTATGTATTCTCTCTTGCTAAAAAGGATAAACTTTTTACCAACAGTGGTGCAAGTTATGGCTGGTTACTCGCTGCACTAAGAGCTACACACAAAGCTTTGCAAAAAGAAAATTGTAAAAAAATCACAACGCCGATTTTACTCTTTAGTGCTGGAAAAGACAGCTTAGTAAAAAAAGAGGGACACCTAAAATTATTAGAACAGGTAAAACATGGAACTTTTGTATGGGTTCCTAGCGAAAAACATGAAATCTTTCTTGGAGAAACCTTTATTTTGGAAAAATATTGGGGAATGATTTTTGATTTTTTAGGAAGGTAAGAAGAAATATGAATCGTTATCAAAATCTGACACGTAAACAATTAGAAGACCATCGTCTTGAGATTGAAAATAGAATAAAAAATTTATTTTGGACGGTAAGTGGTGATTACTATCTAGATATTAAAGCAGATATCTATACTTTCGCAAAATCCGAAAATCTTGCATTATATGATGCAATGAAACAAGGAGCATTTGCAAAATTTTTTGATTTAAAAGAACTTAGTTTATATCTAGCAAAGAAAACTCCTAAATTATATGGAAAGCTATATAAATTAAGCAATGATAAACCTATGATGAATAATTATGTTAATAGGATGAATAGTATATTTGCCAAAAAGTTAATTCCTCTTATTGAGGAATTTAAACCACAAATAATACTTACGACTCATCCTTTTTCTACGGAAATGATTGCATATTTAAAAGATAAAAAAAAGATAAATGTACCT
>CABUZU010000135.1 GCA_902496125.1 uncultured Lachnospiraceae bacterium | reverse complement strand
CTGCATCTAAGCCTTCTGCTTTAATTGCATCTAAGACATTACCCTTTGTTCCAACACTGCCATCTTCTGTTGCAATATAAACCTTTGCATCTGCTTTTTCAAATTCTTCTTTTAAGAATAATTCATCATTTCGATATCCTAAAACTACTTGTTTTTCGCATTTTAATTGTTTTGCTAATTCTAACATTGGAGGAATTCCAATTCCACCACCAATTAAGAATGCCTTTCTTGTATCATCTAATGAAAATCCATTTCCTAAAGGTCCTAAAATATCAATTCCATCTCCTGCCTTATAGGTAGAAAATTCCTTCGTACCCTTTCCTACTACTCGGTAAACAATATGTAATTTACCTTCTTCAATTTCACAAATACTAATTGGTCTTGGAAGTAATCTTGCTCCATCTTTTGAATAAACAGAAATAAACTGTCCTGGTTTTGCTTGACTTGAAATCTTATCGGTCTGTATCCACAAACTATATATCTGGTCTGCAATACATTCTTGAGATAAAACGGTTGCAGTTTCTTTAATTTTTGCCATTTTTTATATACCTTTCTCTCTAATTATTCATTTCTTTAGTGTAACATAAATTATTTTTCATGTAAAGTAAAGATGACTCTTATCTTTTAGATACATTTCTCTATCTATTAGATAATGGTTAATTTCCATATTTTACCTTAAAATAGTGCTTATCTATAATTTTTTAATAAGACAAATGAGAGGATATATTATGGCTACTAATACAAAACTAAGAGAAATGGGAAATAGAATCAAAAAAAGACGTAGCGAGCTTAACATCACACAAGAAATGCTTGCGTTAAAATTAGATGTTACACCTCACTACATCTATGAAATTGAAGCTGGTAATAAACAACCTCGTGTAGATAAATTATTAAAAATTGCCAAATTTCTAGAAACATCTATTGATTACTTAGTCACTGGAGATTATTTTATCAATTCTTCCATTGCTTCTTCTGTTATTTTAGAAACGAATGACTATCAAGCTGATAAATTAGATTCTTTAATTCAAACTCTGCCAGTTAATAAAAGAGATGCCATTGCAGATATTGTAGAAGTCGTAATGAAAAATTTAGACTAATAAAAATTGTGCTAATACATAATTACTAACATCAATTCCATATTCTGTTAGCCTATAATAATTTTGTGACTTTTCAATTAAGTTTTGATTTGAAAGTTCGTTAATTACTTTCCCATAGATGCTTTCTATATCCTTTCCAAAATGATTATAAAATGCATCAATAGCAATTCCTCTCATCATTCGAAGACCTAAAAACATGAATTCTTCCATACGATTTTCTAACGATAACACTTCGTATTCTTCTAATTTTTGTTCCTTATAATCTTTAAAAGTTCTTGCATTACTGCTTCTCATATATTGATTATTTACAATCTCATAAGAAGAAGCTCCAAGTCCAAATCCCAAATAAGGTACTCCCGTCCAATAAGAACTATTATGTCTACTTTCATATCCAGGCTTTGCATAATTTGAAATCTCATATCGTTCATATCCATGCTCTTTTAAATAACTTTTCGTAAAATGATAGATATTTCTATCCATTTCTTCTTGCTCTTCGCTATAAAAATCTTGATACTTCTCATAAAAAGGAGTTCCCTCTTCAATAATAAGACTGTATGCTGAAATATGTTCTGGTTTTAATAAAACTACTCTCTCTAAAGTCTGTCTAAATCCTTCTAAAGTCTGATTTGGAAGTCCCGACATCAAATCAATATTTACATTTGAAAATCCTACTTCTCGAATCTGTTGATAGCAAATTTTAAAATCCTCATACGTATGAATTCTTCCAAGCAATCGCAGTTCTTCATCAATCGTAGACTGTAATCCTATACTTAGACGATTGATTCCCATCTGTTTATAACGAATTAAGCTCTCCTTCGTAACGGTTCCAGGATTTAATTCCATACTAATTTCAGTATTTTCTTTTAAAGTAAAACAGTTTTGTACAGTATCAATAATCTCTTCTAAACAATCAACCTCTAAACAGGTAGGCGTTCCACCGCCTATAAATACAGTGGGTACTGTATCATTTTTATAAGCAATGGAACGTCTCTTAATTTCATCAATTAATACCTTTGTATACGTTTTTCTTTCTTCTTTATTAGAAGAACCGGATAAAAAATCACAATAATTACATTTGCGAATACAAAATGGTATATGAATATAGATTCCTACTTGCATTGGTCTAACAACATGGTATAGAGCATACCATCTTTTAATTCATTACTGTTAAGTCCTAATGCATCGACAATTGCATAAGAAAATGCCATAGCTGTTGCTGGTCCTCTTGCAGTAATCATTTTATCATCTACCACTACAATATCATTTTCATAAAAAGCATCGGTAAATAAATCTTCAAACCCTGGATAAGAAGTAACATGACGTCCTTTTGAAATTCCTGCCTTTGCAAATACCATAGGAGCTGCACAAATAGCTGCAACAAACTTCGTATTATCGGCATCAAACTTTTGAACTAATGAAATGACCCTTTCATCATCTCTAAGATTGGTAGCTCCAGGTAGTCCTCCTGGTAAAATCACCATCTGATAGCTATCATCGATTTCATCTAAAGTTTTATCCACGGTTACTTCCATTCCATGACAACCCTTTACGGTATTTCCTGATAAAGAAGTCATATCACAGATAGCTCCTGCTCTTCTTAATACATCGACAACGGTTAAAGCTTCAATTTCTTCAAATCCATCTGCTAATAACATTGCTGTTTTAACCATAATATTACCTCCTATTTATCATCATCAAGTTTTAATACACTCATAAATGCCTTCTGTGGAATTTCTACATTACCAACTTGACGCATACGTTTCTTACCTTCTTTTTGTTTTTCAAGAAGCTTTCTCTTACGGCTAATATCACCACCATAACATTTTGCTAATACGTCTTTACGCATTGCCTTAACAGTTTCTCTTGCAATAATCTTACTACCAACTGCTGCCTGAATTGGAATTTCAAATAGATGTCTTGGAATCTCTTCTTTTAATTTCTCGCACATCTTTCGACCTCTTTCATAAGCAGTTGAAGCATGTACAATAAAGGATAACGCATCGACTTCTTCACGATTAATTAAAATATCTAACTTCACTAAATCAGACTGTTGATATTCTTTCATTTCATAATCAAAAGAAGCATAACCACGAGAACGAGATTTTAGTGCATCAAAGAAATCATAAATAATTTCATTTAATGGCAAATCATATTTAATTAACGCACGAGTGTCTTCCATGTATTCCGTTCCAACATAGACTCCTCGTCTTTCCTGACATAAGGTCATAATTGCACCGATGTAATCAGTAGTTACCATAATCTCAGCACTTACAATTGGCTCTTCCATATAGTCAATCTCAGAAGGGTCTGGTAAGTTTGATGGATTGGTAAGTTCAATGACTTCTCCATTTGTCTTATGAACTTTATAAACTACACCCGGGGCTGTCGTTACTAAATCTAAATTATACTCTCTTTCTAATCTTTCCTGAATAATTTCTAGATGTAACAAACCTAAAAATCCACAACGAAAACCAAATCCTAATGCAATTGAAGTTTCCGGTTCAAAGAAAAGCGACGCATCATTTAACTGAAGCTTTTCTAATGCATCTCGAAGGTCATTGTATTTCGCTCCATCAGCAGGATATAATCCACAATAAACCATACTAGTAACCTTCTTATATCCTGGAAGTGGCTCACTACAAGGATTTTCACTGTCAGTAACAGTATCACCAACTCTAGTATCTCTCACATTTTTAATACTTGCTGTAATATAGCCTACCATACCAGCCGTTAGTTCATCGCAAGCAACAAATTGTCCTGCTCCAAACCAACCGACTTCAACCGTTTCAAATTCTGCTCCCGTTGCCATCATACGAATCTTCGTACCTTTTTTCACTCGTCCCTCTTTAACACGACAAAATACAATAACACCCTTATAAGGGTCATAAAGCGAATCAAAAATTAGGGCCTGTAATGGAGCATCCGGGTCTCCTACAGGGGCAGGAATCTGATGTACAATCTCTTCTAATACATCTTCTACATTTAATCCTGTCTTTGCTGAAATCTTAGGACAATCCTGTGCTTCAATTCCAATTACATCTTCAATTTCATTCGCTACACGCTCTGGGTCTGCACTTGGTAAATCAATTTTATTGATAACTGGAAATACATCTAGATCATGGTCTAGAGCTAAATAAACATTTGCCAAGGTCTGTGCCTCTATTCCCTGCGCTGCATCTACTACTAAGATTGCACCATCACAAGCTGCAAGACTTCTAGATACCTCATAGTTAAAGTCTACATGCCCTGGAGTATCAATTAAATTAAAAATATATTCTTCTCCATCTTTTGCCTTATATATGGTTCTAACTGCTTGGGATTTAATTGTAATTCCACGTTCTCTTTCAAGGTCCATGTTGTCAAGAACTTGATTTTGCATTTCTCTTTCGGTAAGTAAACCTGTTTTTTCAATAATACGGTCTGCTAATGTTGATTTTCCGTGGTCTATATGTGCAATAATACAAAAATTACGAATTTTACTCTGTTCTTGTGACATTCGTCATTTTCTCCTCCTAAATCTAATTTAACAGACTATAGTATAGCATAAATTTAACTTATTGTAAAACGATATCTAAAATCTTCG
>CABUZU010000134.1 GCA_902496125.1 uncultured Lachnospiraceae bacterium | reverse complement strand
GCAAGTCCTTTTACCACTTCAATATTGGCTGTATGAAATTTACGCTTATTTTCTTCGATTAACGCACAAGCTTCTTCGTTTTTCTCAATTGCATAAACCATACCTTCTTCTGCCTGTAATGCAGCTTCAATAGATACGGAACCAGTTCCTGCCCCTACATCATAAATGACACTGTCTTTATATAATTTTAATTTTGAAAGTGAAATGCTTCGAATCTCTGCCTTCGTCATTGGAACCTTTGCACGAATAAATTCTTCATCCTCAATTCCATGTGTTAGAGCTCTGTTACCTGCATGTTCATTTTCTACTAGGATAACGCATAAACCACCAATTGGCTTGCCTGCAAGGGATGAAGCTTTTCCACTTAAGATGGTTTCATTTGGATAGGATAAGTCTGTACCTACATAAATGGTAGCTTCTCCTAGTCCATATTCGGTTAGCTCACTCGCTAAGATACCAACTGCATCCTTTCCACCAATTAATGAAAAGACCTTCTTATTACTTGCAACAGCAGCAACTAGATTTCCACTCTTGCCGTGTAAGCTCATCAATTTGACATCATCCCAAGATTTGTGAAGCTTGGTACAAAAATAAACAACGGAAGAGATTCCACTAAGAGTTTCTACTTCATAGTCTTCCTTTAGATATTCAACCATCTTCTTTGCACCACTGTAAAAGCCAATATCTCCCGACATTAATAACACTGCGTTTTTATATTCGGTATGCGTATCTAAATATTCTTTTAATAGTTCATATTTATAGCCAGCATAGGTTGGCTTGCCAAGGTTCTTACACACCTCTAGCATACGGGTGGCTCCTAAAATGACATCGGCATTTTCACAAGCTTTTATCGCTTCTAGGGTCATATTGTCTTTTGCACCCATACCGATGCCGACAATGGTTACCTTTCTTTTATCCGGTTCTAATGAAAGTTCTTTTATTAATTCTTCTTTCATCTGTTCTAATGAAAGACCTTCTTCTTTCGTTGGACGACCAATCACAATTAACGTAACCCCTGCCTCTTTCGCTGCACGAAGCTTTTCTTCAAATCCACCTGCTTTTCCAGATTCCTTTGTTACCATAAAGCTTGCATCAATCTGTTTTAACAAGGCTATATTTAATTCTTCGCTAAAAGGTCCTTGCATACAGATTAAATTCTTTAATGGATAGCCCATTGCAAGGCAATCTTCAATTGCCTGTGCTCCTGGTAAAAATCTTGGATACAGTCTCTTATCAAAATCCTTTAATTCAGTATATTTTTTTAATTCCTTACTACCTGTCGTTAAAAGTACATTTCCGATTGTATCTTTTAACACTTCTACGGCTTCTTCTATTGAAGAAACAATAATGCACTCTTTATTTACCTTCTCCATATCCGAAAAACGGAGCAGACGTTTATAAGGCTTGTTTACTACTTCACAAGAACGCTTAATATTTTCAGAAACCACAACGGCATAAGGGTGGGTGGCATCAATGACAAAGTCCACATCCTTTTGCCTCATAAGGCTTTCCATCTGTTCTTCATCTAATCGTCCAGTAAGAATGGTGACTCCCTTCGTCTCTTCAAATACCTCTTCGCCATATTCTGTTGCGACACAAGCATAAACCTCTACACCTTTTTGTGCTAAAAAAGAAGCAATTTTTCTTCCTTCAATCGTTCCCGCAAAAACGAGTACTTTATACATTCTTATATCCTCTTGGTGTTACCATCTTTCCATTTACATTCTTTGTCTGAGAATTTCCAATAAAGACGGTTGTAAACATATCAACCTTTGTATCACGAAGTTCTTTTAAGGTCATAACTGTGCCCTTTTCTCCTTCACGACCAATGTTGATTACTGTACCACATACGGTTTCTGGTGATTTGTATTTTAACATTAAATCACAAGCCTTTTGTAAATAATCGTGACGTTTCTTACTAGAAGGATTGTATAAAACAATGCTAAAATCAGCCTCGGCAGCACAAAGAAGACGTTTTTCGATTTTCTCCCAAGGAGTTAATAAATCACTTAAGCTAATAACTGCAAAGTCGTGGATTAATGGTGCACCAAGAACTCCAGCACCACCGATAGCAGCCGTTACACCACATACCACTTCGATTTCTACTTCTGGATATTTTTCACCAATTTCATACATTAAACCGCTCATGCCATAAACACCAGCATCTCCACTACAAATCATCGCTACGGTTTTGCCTTTCATTGCTTCATCAAATGCAAGTACACATCTGTCAACTTCCTTCTTCATAGGAGTTGTCATAAATTCCTTATCTGCAAAATGTTCTTTTACTAAATCTACATAAACAGTATATCCAATGATGGTATCACAGCTTTTTAATACATTCGCTGCTTTAATACTCATCTGTTCATATTCTCCAGGTCCAATTCCTACTACATATATCTTATTCAAATCTAACACTCCAATCTTCGATGCCCAGCGAGAGCGTTACCCCATCTGCTGGCAATTTCTTTTGAATTATTTTAATATTTTTATTATCTTTTTGACAGTTATAAACCAATGCTCTTTCGCAAATATTATCCACTCCTGTAATTGATTTTACAAAAGACGATGGAACAAAATCTCCATTTGCTTGATTTAACTGCTCTGCACTATAAGTATGAAACTCAATTCCATATTTCCTACTAAATTCTAAAAGTCCCTCTTCGTCTTTTTTAAGGTCAATACTTGACATATCACAAACACTGTAAATCGAAAGGTTCTTTTCCTCTAACAGTGCTAAAATCTTCTCTTCAATTACAGAAAAATCCATCCCTCTTCGACATCCAATTCCAATATGCACAATTGGTGGAATTAAATGTAAGGTGTATTTAAAATCACTGCGATAAGCATTGCAGCTAACTACCACACCAGTCTCACAAGGTTTATTGGTAAAGACATCATCTACTTGTCCAATTACTTTATAATCACTGCAAAATCCAATCGGCTTATGGTCAAGAACCATAGCTGATATACGTTTTGCCATAGGCATACTACTAATAAAAAGACCATTTTTTTTAGCAAATACATCGACGGCAAAGGTATGATTGACATCGGTTGCTGTTGTAATGACTGGAACGGCATTTATAATTTTAGCAAGAGTTAATGCCAGTTCATTCGCCCCTCCAATATGCCCTGCTAATAGAGAAATTACATAATTTCCCATCTCATCAATGACAACAACAGCAGGGTCCGTACGTTTATCTTTTACAAAAGGAGCAATTGCTCGTACTGCAATGCCTGTGGCTCCAATAAAAACTAAGGCATCTTGCGTATGAAACCTTTCTTTGCACCAATCATTTAAAGATTCCTCTTTTACAAGTAGACCATGCTCCCCTGCATATCGACTTATTGCATAAGAAAAACATTCCTCTCCATTAGCTATTAATTTATCATAAATCTTCTTATTTAATGCACTGCCATTTGCAGTAAAACTAATGGTTGAAATCTTCATCTTTATTTACTAGCTTCTCTAAATTCTGTGGTAAATGCTGGATTATAAAGTTCTGAACGGTTGTATTTACTGTGAGTTACTACATCACCAATAATCATTAACGCAGTCTTTGTGATATTATTTTCTTTTGCAGTCTTTGCTAAAGTACCTACTGTACATACAATTGCCTTCTCATCTTCCCAAGTTGCTTTATAAACGATAGCTGCTGGTGTATCTTTAGTATAACCGCCAGCGATTAAACGTTCGGATAACTGTTCTAAAAGACCAGTACTTAAGAAAACAACCATGGTTGCCTGATGTGCTGCAAATGAAGCAATCTCTTCTTTTTCTGGAACAGGAGTACGACCTGCCATACGAGTAATAATGACACTTTGAGATACATCTGGAAGTGTGTATTCTAAGTTTAATGCACTTGCAGCACCACAGAAGGAGCTAACACCTGGTGTAGAGTCGTATTTAATTTCCTTTTTATCTAATTCATCCATCTGCTCACGAATTGCTCCATATAAACAAGGGTCGCCAGTATGAAGACGAACGGTCATCTTTCCTTCTTCTTCTGCTTTATACATCACATCTAATACTTCTTCTAAAGTCATATAAGCACTGTTATAAACTGCACAGCCTTCCTTTGCATAGTCTAAAAGCTGTGGATTTACTAAAGAACCAGCATAGATGATGACATCTGCTTCTTTTAATAAATTCATACCTCTTACTGTAATTAAATCTGGAGCTCCTGAGCCTGCACCTACAAAACGAATCATTATTTTTCTCCTTCCTTTACTATAATTAATGAATAGTAACCTGCATTTTCATTGATTTCATCGACACTACGATAAATTTTTTCATCTGGCATTCCACAATTTTCAATCATCATACCTTCACAACCCATTTCTTTTAAGGTCTTCTTTACGGATGCGATTTTCTTACCAGATTTCATTAATACCTTCGTTCCTGGTAATTTTAATGCTTCTTCAATCTGATAAGAAGCTGGAATAACATGTAATGGTTCTGCTTTTTCTACTAAGCTTGTATTAAGTTTGGCTGATACTGCACAAAAAGAGGTAATACCACTAATAATTTCAGTTTCATAACCTAAAGCTTCTACACGTTTATGCACATAAATATAAGTGGAATAAACAGTAGGGTCTCCTAATGTTAAGAATGCAACATCCTTTCCACTGTCTAAGACATCTGTAATAGCCTTTGTTGCCTGTGCATGACTTTCCTCTAATTTTACTGGGTCCTTTGTCATTGGCATAT
>CABUZU010000133.1 GCA_902496125.1 uncultured Lachnospiraceae bacterium | reverse complement strand
TTATAATTTTCAACGATTTTTAATCTTTTAAAATTTGGCATCACTTCACAATTTTGTATTCCTTGCAATTGAAGTTTTTTCTTCATTCCTTCTGTTTCTACCCAATTCACTCGAAACGAATTAAGATAGTTCTTAAATTTAGGATACTTAGAAACATAATGATCTAAATTTCCTCCAATTACATCATGATAAATGTTCGTATGAAATACCTTTGCAAAAAAACTTAAAATAGGAAAATATATTCTCATACCATTTCCCGAAAGAAGAACAATAATATCTTTGGTACTAACTAAACATTTAAATGTATCTAATATTAGCTTTAAAGGATTTTTCTTCTTATAATAAGTATCTACTTTTTTTATATCCCAATTGGTTGCTTTTTTTAATTCTTCATATAGAATTTTAGTTTTTATTGTTTGCCCATCTAAAATATTTTGATTTGCTCCAAAATGTCCAATAATAGCAATTTTTCTATTTCTTTTTTTCATACTTTTTTTCCAATTCTGATATATCTAACATCTGTCCCCATTCCAAATCATATCTATCTGGATTAAACGGCATCATTCCTGCACCAGGAGTAAATGTTAACTCTGCAAAATAATATCTATCATTAGCTAAAAAGAAATCTACCCTTACAAAAGGGAAATCTTTCGATAAATCTTTAGCCATCAATAACATATCATTAAAAAATTCTGGTAATTTAATTTCAGGAATATCTGTATAATCATCTCTTGTTAATGGCATTTTAGAACCATCTAAATAAAAGAATCCAATCTGTGCTTGACGGTCATGGATCAAATCATTTGATACATAGATAAATTTAGGTTCTCCATTAAAGCAAAAAAACTTATAGTCTGTAATATTTTCTCCTAAAAATTCTTCACAAATTATTTTGTGTGGTTTTATTTTGGAATAATGCAATTCAATATTAAATGCACCAAAATCTTCTTTCATCCATGTATTAAGTTGTTTTATTGTTGCTTTCTTATTTAACTTTTCCTTATCAGAAACTACAATATTATAAGCACATCCATGATTACACTTTAATACAAATTTATCAGGAAGCTTATTCCACTCAATATCTTCTGCTTTATCCCATACTCCTAATAAAGGAGTCAATGTATTACCATATCCTTTTTTTTGAATATATTTTCTTACAGCATATTTATCTGCACATGTTACTACACGTTTGCTTTTCGGATAATAAAAAAGTTTACACCATTGAATTTTTTCATTAAAAGTCTGTGGATTTTTTAAATTTAATTTTTTACCAAGAACAATCTTAAAATATAATTTAGACATTACAGTATCCGGAATAAATTTATGTGCTATTACTTGTCCTGTACGTCTTGCCTTATACAAAAAAGAATCTCTTTCCACTTTAGTTTTCCTTCCTTACATACACCTTTTTCTTATAAACACCAAACACCATATTTCTTCCTGTATTAATCAAGCTTCTCACTGCATTTTGTCTTTCTGCATCATGAAAAAGTTTATAGTGCCATCCAATCATCGTCTTAATACTTTGTGTACTTACACTACCCACTCTTCCCTTACGATACTTTGCAAGATACTCGTCTAACAAATAGCAATCTGCTTTCTTACATACCTTCAACCACATGGCATAGTCATTATTCTTTTTAATATCTTTAATCTGGATCAATCCCACATAATCTGCATCATACATAACAGTAAGACATCCAGGCCAACAATAATTAAACATTCCTGTTCTAGTTATTTTCTTTGGTCCAGTTACTCTTACGCCTGTCTTTTCTCCATCGCTATTAATTTCCTCATAGTTCGTATAGGAAAAATGATAACTATTAGTTTCCATAAAAGTAATTTGCTTTTCTAATTTTCTAGGACTCCATAGATCATCACTATCTAAAAATGCAATCCATTTACCCTTAGCTAATCTTAAAGCTCTATTACGTGAAACAGCTGCTCCAGAATTTTTTTCGTTTTTGTAATATCTAATTCTAGTATCATTAAATTCTCTAACTACTAAATCAGTATTATCTGTAGAACAGTCATCTACTATAATTAATTCCCAATTTGAGTAGGTCTGATTTAATACAGAATGAATCGAATCTACAATATATTTTCCTGTATTATAAGAAGGCATGATAATAGAAACTAATTCCTGCTTTCTATTTTTTTTTGCTCCAAGAAGCTCTCTCGCCTCTTCCTGCTTCTCCTCATACTCTTCCTTACTTACTTTTCCTCTTCCCAGCAAATAATCTCCATAATCCTCTGCTGTTGCCATATCCCCCTCTGTAATTCCTTCCTGTTTTACAAAGGCTTTCATCACAGTCTGCAACACAATCTTTGCATCTCCAAGGAAAGTAATCTTTCTAATATACTTCAAATCCCACTCTAACTTATCTTCCCAGTCAATATCATTTCTTCCATTCACCTGTGCAAGTCCTGATAATCCTGGTTTTACAACATGGCGTCTTCGTTGTCTTTTTGTCATAAACACCATATCTCTTACAAGCTGTGGTCTAGGACCAATCACACTCATATCTCCCTTTAAGATATTGAATGCTTCTGGCAGTTCATCAAGACTCGTTGAGCGAAGCCACTTACCAAACTTGGTAAGTCTAACTTCATCTGGAAGTAGTTCTCCATTCTCATCTCGTTCATCTGTCATGGTACGGAATTTATACATTTTAAAGATTTTCTCATTTTTACCTGGTCTTGGTTGAGTAAATAACACGGGAGAACCAAGCTTGATTCTTACTAATATCGCTATGATTACATAGAGCCAACTAAAAGTAACAATGGCAAGTAAGGCACAGAGAATATCTAGTTTTCGCTTTACATATTTTTCATAGAATGTAACTTTTCTTCTTTTTTTCTTCTTCATTCCGTCACCTACTCAAAACAAGCCCTAATCACTTCAATAATCCTATCCTGCTGCTCCACTGTCATCTTATTATCACTTGGCAGGCACAGTCCTCTTGCAAAGATATCCATTCCAACATCTATGCCTTCCCCTGCAATATATGCATTGGTTCTCGCTCTTCCATTTCCTTCTCTTGTTACAAATGGATTCATGCGATAAATCGGCTGCATATGCATTGGTTTCCAAATCGGTCTTCCTTCTGCATTGATACTTGCAATCGCTTCTAAGATTTCAGTCGGGCAAGATTTTCCTGTTTCTTCTATATAAAGAGCTTCCTGTTCACCTCTTACCTGCTTGCACATTGCTTCCTTATTAATAATCATGCAAGATAACCAATAGTTCGGTTCACATTCCTCTGGAATTGGATTCATCTGAACCGGTAATCCCGTAAGTCCTTCTTTATATCTTTGATAAATTGCTTTCTTTTGTGCAATGTGTTCTTCTAAGTAAGGAAACTGTCCTCTTACGACACCAGCAATTACATTGCTCATTCGGTAGTTGTAACCTAATTCTTCATGTTGATACCAAGGAGCATTTTCTCTTGCTTGAGTAGACCACTTACGAACTTTATTCGCTGCTTCCTTATCATCGGTTAAAAGCATACCACCAGAAGAACCCGTAATAATTTTGTTTCCATTAAAAGAAATTGCATTGTAAGTACCAAAAGTACCAGTCTCAACTCCTTTATAAGTAGCACCTAAAGACTCTGCTGCATCTTCAATAATCACTGCACCATGCTTTTCACAAATATATCTAATTTCATCTATCTTTCCTGGTGTTCCATACAGATGTGCAACAACGACGACTTTTACTTCTGGATACAGTTCAAATGCTTTTTCAAGTGCTACCGGATCCATGTTCCAACTGTCGTATTCCGTATCAATAAAGACCGGAACGCCACCTTCATAAACTACTGGATTGACGGTTGCATCAAAGGTCATATCAGAGCAAAAGACCTTATCCCCTGGTTTTACTCCAGCAAGCTTTACTGCCATATGTAAGGCTGCAGTTCCGGCGGATAGAGCCACTGCATACTTACATCCAATATAGTCACTTGCAAGTCTTTCTACTTCATTAATATTTTCACCCACTGTAGACATCCAGTTGGTTTCATAAGCTTTTTTTATGTAATCTAATTCAGGACCATGCATTGTAGGACTGCTTAACCATACCTTTGATTCAAATTTTTCTAATTGATTATTTTTCTTAAACATCTCACACGGCTTCCTTTTCTTCTAATCGTTCATTAATGGTCTCAACCTTATTATCGACCTTTCCATTCACTTCCTCCGGTCTCCTAAACGTTGGCACGACCTTCCTCAGTGCCTCTTTCGCCTTCAAGTTATCCCCAGTGTCGCAAGCTTCTTTTAACATCCTAACCTTATCTTCAATCTCCTCCTCACTAAGAGGGGTATCTCTCTCAATAAAGATTAAGCTGTTCTCGGTCTTATCGAGTTCCTCGGTCTTAACCAGAAGTTCCTCATAAAGTTTCTCGCCTGGTCTTAGTCCAGTCTCCACAATCTCGATTCCCTGCACACCAGAGAGTCGAATCATATTTTCAGCCAAGTCCATAATCTTAACTGGCTGACCCATATCGAGTACGAAGAGTTCTCCATTCTTTGCCATCGCACCGCTTTGAAGTACCAATTGAGACGCTTCTGGAATCGTCATAAAGTAACGGATAATTCGTTTATCGGTAACCGTTACCGGTCCACCGCTTGCAATCTGTCTTTTAAACAAAGGAATCACCGAACCTGCACTGCCCAGGACATTGCCAAAACGAGTTGCACTGTATTTAACCCTGCCA
>CABUZU010000132.1 GCA_902496125.1 uncultured Lachnospiraceae bacterium | reverse complement strand
TTAAACTCATCGAGGTTGCATCAATATGATATCTCATAACTATGCCTCCTCGTTCTCGCCAAGTAAAGTCTGGCAAATATTGGTTAATGTCACCTTTGTCTGCGCAGTGGTCTCCCCTAATAGTCCTGCAATGACATGAACCATTTTCATTTGATTTTCAATAACAGATTGTGCCTTCTCAACCGTTTCTATATTTCTTGCAAATTCTTTTTCTGCTTTTTCTACTTCTTTTGTAATATCAATCAAAATACAAAGCACCGCATGTTCTTCTGGTACATATTCAAATTGCATATCAGCAAAAAATCCATATTTTTTAAATTCCACTTTAAATTTTCTAAGACTTTCTTTCTTATCTAATACCCACTCAAAATCAGATGTGTCCATCAAGTCATACAAATGTAGAGATTCTAATGCTTCTTGTTTTGAAACTCTAAAATGCTTTTCTGCTGCTGCTGAAAATTCCAAAATACGCATATTGGAATCCACAACCATAATCATATTAGGTGAAGTTGCTAAGACTAAATTTGCGATATAATCACGGTTGTGTTTCTTTGATTCTGTATTCATTTTATTTCCTCCTAAAAAACCCTCGAAATTAGTTCTAGTATACCAAATTTCGAGGGTTCTATCAAGGATTAGTGTATTATTATTTTACAGTCACTTTTACTTTTGCACTGATACCATTTTGTGCATAAACATAGATGTTGCAACTTCCTTTTTTCTTAGCAGTAATCTTACCCTTACTACTAACCGCTGCAATCTTTTTATTACTTGTTTCATAAGAAAGTGCACGATATTTCTTTAACTTCTTATCTTTTTTTACCTCAGAAGATTTTAAAGTATAGCTTTTGCCTTTCTTTAGCGATACGCTGCTCTTATCAACCTTTACACTCTTTGCATTTCCATAGCTTCCACCAGTTGTGGTCTGATAGATTTTTGTTGAAACAGCTAAAGTTGTATTCTTTCCTTTTGCGCTCTTATAAGCAACAACAGTGTAATTGTAGAAGGTACCTTTCTTTAACTTCGTTACAGTATAAGAAGTTGATTTGGTATCTTTTACTTTTACAAATTTGCTATTATAGATGGTATAACCGGTTGCACCCGCTACCTTACTCCAATTTAGCGTAATGCTTGTTTCAGTTGCTTTCGTTGCTTTTGCTAAAAGAGGTTGATAAGTGGCAAGTTTTTGGTCTGATTTTGAAAGGGTTGTTGTAAGGTTTACGGTTACTGTTACGGAGTCTTTACCATTCTTAAAGATGTAGCCCTTTGGTGCGTTAAAGGTAGCAACTGCTTTTTCCTTACTAATCTTCCATGCACTCTTAGTATTGGTAAGTTTTACCGTCTTTTTATTTGGGCAAGCTCCTGTAATGGTAAGCTTTGCAAGTTGTTCTTTTACCTTTGTCTCTGAATCAGTCGAATTAATAGTAAGCGTTGTCTTTGATGGTTTTACGGATTGAATTTCGCCGTCTTTCTTCGTAATGTTTACTGTAATTCCACGATTGTCTAAATTCTTTGAAATCTTTGACGCTGCAATATTTGAAGGATTATATCGAATTACCGCTTTACCAATTCCAGTTGCTGTTAATTCCCAGTTACCTGCACTATTTTTTGCAACTTTTGCTGGTCCACTGACTACTTCCCATTTTCCTGAACTTTCTTCATAAAATCCATACCAAGGAATATTAAATTCATCGGTTGCTTTTACGCTAACCTTTTCAAAATCATAGGTTTCCTCAACATTCATTAAAATATTAGTAACCGATGGTTTTAAATTTGCTAATTTATAAAGGGGTTCGTAAGCTCCCGCTTTATAAGTCGTCTGCTTCACCGTAGAAGTTAAGGTTCCACCATAAGGAGTAATCGGAACTTTACGATATAAATCATAAATAGCAGCTTTTGCTGTTGGATAATAAGTCATAACTTCTTTCCAATCGATAGTTCCTTCCAGTGTTTGGCTAGAATCTTGTTTGGTATCTGAAATCCCCAAACTTGGGAATGTCACTGCTCTGTGATATAAATTTTCTGCTGCATTACCATATTTACTGTGTCCATCTGAAATTCCTGTAAAATGATAATACTTTGAATCTTTAATATAATATACGTCGTAAGTTAAAATACAAGCACTATTATAGGACTGAATAACCTCACCTGTCGAAATTTGTTTTAAAATCGAACACTTGGTATGGGCAGGAATCACAACGGATACGGTACTAGAAGACTCCTTTTCTTCAGTATCAGTATTTTCAGTTGAACGTGTTTTCGATGCTGATGTCGTATAGCCAAGTGTTTCTTCTACACTTAAAGATGCATTGATATTTCCAAAAGGAACCTTATACTCAACAGAAGTTCCAATTGTAATCGAAGTATCGGTACGAAATTCCGATGCATTGGTATTACTTACCGCCAATGTATTTGAAATACTCTTTGAATTTCGATAAGAAGAATCTAAGTTTGCCGACTGTGCAGTTCGATTCTCCATGGTATCAACTTCTTGAGAATTTATTGTTCCCTGTGAAATCTGTATTCCTTTTTCTTCTAAACTTCTTAAACTATCGCCTACTTTTACATCATCTGCTGCTGCAAAGAAGAATTTTGCATCGTCTACAAATTGAAAATTCGTAAAAATCAATCCTGCATTATTCCCTTTTAGATAAAAGGTCGGTTGGTCTGTATTACTAAAGGCATTTTGAATATTAGAATTACTGGTAATTGCCGCAGCTGCCATCCTTGGATTGTTAATATTAATTAAACTTCCTACTTGCATTCGATAAGAATCGCCACCAAAATCTTCTTCTAAATTTTTCGTATTAATGACATTAGCCACATCCACCCAATCTCTAAGAATGTTATTGCTTTCTAGCCATTTCTTATACATAACCTGACCAATTGGAATATTATTCGGGTCTTCGTAAATTTTATAGTTCGTTTTATTAGTAGATTTATTCACTTCATCACATTTATAAGTAAGATAAATATAAGCCGTACCTCTTAAGCCATCATTACAATCCTGAACCCTCCCATTAATATTTCTAACCTTTGTATCGTTACATCCTTTTAAACCAGAATTTCTACTACACCAAGCTCCAAGGTCTGTAATGGGAGGTCCTAAACGGGTATCTTTACTGTAATACAGATAGATAGCAGAACCACCTACCCCTTGATTGAAACTTAATGCTCCACTATTTAATGGATTTGATGCATTGGATATGGTTTTATAAGTAATTCCATTATAAGAAATACTATCTGCTTTTTCTCCTGAAAAAACAAGTCCTCGAATGGCTGCACTCGCATTTGTTGTTGTTTTATAGCCAATATAAATATATTTTCCCTTGACATTACAATTAAAGTCATGGTCGATTACATTGTTTTCTGGCACTCCCTTTGCTACTAAATCCTTTACACAGTCTCCTTTATTATCTCGATCAGACGAGAAAAAGATTTCTGAAATATAGGTTTTGGTAGCCGCTTCTACTTTCATCTTACTAGGAAATACCATACTTAAAATCATTAATAGAATAACTACTATTCCTACTATCTTTTTCATAAGATACCTCCTCTACTTAACCGTTACTTTTACTTTTACATTGATACCATTTTGAGCATAGACATAAATGTTACAAGTTCCTTTACCCTTTGCAGTAATTTTACCTTTACTGCTAACCGTTGCTATTTTTTTATTACTGGTTTCATAAGAAAGAGCACGATACTTCTTTAACTTCTTATCTTTCTTAACCTCAGAAGCTTTTAACGTATAAGATTTTCCTTTCTTTAAAGTTACCGTTTTCTTATCAACTTTTACGCTTTTTGCATTGCCATAACTTCCACCCGTTGTCGTCTCATAAACTTGCTTAGAAACTGCTAAAGTAGTTTTCTTTCCTTTTACGGTCTTATAAGCTACAACAGTATAGTTATAGCAGGTACCTTTCTTTAATTTGCTTGGTGTATAAGAAGTGGACTTAGTATCTTTTATTTTTATAAACTTACTATCATAAATGAGATAGCCACTTGCACCTTTTACCTTCTCCCATTTTAGCGTAATACTACTTGCTGTTGACTTGGTAGCCCTTGCTAAAAGTGGTTGATAAGTGGCAAGTTTTTGTTCGGATTTTGCAAGAGTGCTCGTAAGTTTTACAGTAATGGTTATCGAATTTTTACCATTTGCAAAAATATATCCACTAGGTGCTTTAAAAGTTCCCACTGCCTTGTCTGTACTAATCTTCCATGCATTCTTACTATTTTCAAGTGTTACCGTCTTTTTTGTTTCATAAGTACCTGTAATTTTAAGTGCTGCTAATTTTTCTTTTATCTTTGTATCAGAATCGGTTGATGTAATCGTAACACTGGTTTTAGAAGATTTTACAGACTGAATTTTTACATCTTTTTTGGTAATATTTACTGTAATTCCTCGATTATCTAAATTACTTGCAATTTTAGAAGAATCAATATTACAAGGATTATATCGAACAATTGCCTTTCCTGTTCCTGTGGCTTTTAATTCCAAGTTTCCTGCTGTATTTTTTACAATTTTTGCTGGTCCACTTACAACTTCCCATTTACCTGAACGGTCTTTATAAAAGCCATACCAAGCAACATCATATGCATCGGTTGCTGTTAATTTTACTTTTTCTAAATCATAAGTTTCATTGATATCCATTGAAATCGAATTAACCGATGGTTTTAAATTAGCCAATTTATAAAGAGGCTCGTAGGCTCCTGATTTATAAGTGGTTTGTTTTACTACTGAAGTCAATGTTCCTCCATAAGGAGTAATCGGAATCTTACGATACAAGTCATAAATGGCTTGTTTGGCAAGTGGATGATTACTCATCACATC
>CABUZU010000131.1 GCA_902496125.1 uncultured Lachnospiraceae bacterium | reverse complement strand
GATCTTCTTCAGCTAATTTTTGAAGAGCAATGCCCATTTTATCAACATCATTTTTAGATTTTGGTTCGATGGCTTCATCGATAACTGGTAATGGGAATTCCATTCCTTTCATAACTACTGGTGATTTTTCATCACATAGTGTATCAGCAGTTGTAGTAGATTTTAAACCTACAGCAGCAGCGATTTCACCACAGTATACTTCAGAAATTTCTTTTCTTGTATTAGCATGCATTTGTAGGATACGTCCAACACGTTCTTTAACGTTCTTAGTTGAGTTTAAGATATATGAACCACTTTGTAAGTGTCCAGAATAAACTCTAAAGAATGCTAATCTTCCTACGAATGGGTCTGTCATAATTTTGAATGCTAAAGCTGTGAATGGTTCAGAATCTTTTGGATGACGTTTTACGTCTGCTCCAGTTTTAACATCTGTACAATCAATTGCTTCGATATCAGTTGGTGCTGGTAAATAATCAATAACAGCATCAAGTAATAATTTAACACCAATATTTCCTAAAGCAGTACCACACATAACTGGGAAGAATTCAGCAGCAAGTGTTCCTTTACGGATACAATGTTTGATTTCTTCAATAGTTAATTCTTCACCACCAAGGTATTTTTCCATTAGTTCATCATCAAATTCGACAACAGTTTCAACTAAATCAGAACGTCTCTTTTCTGCCTCAGCCTTTAATTCTGCTGGAATTTCGATTTCTACAGGATTTTCAGCTTGTTCACCATCATAATGATAAGCTTTCATTGTTACTAAATCAATGATACCATTGAATTCAGATTCTTGTCCAATTGGCCATTCGATTGGTTTTGCATTAACACCTAATCTCTTGTCAATTGTATCTAAACTGTAAACGAAATCAGCACCCATTTTATCCATTTTATTAGCAAAAATGATTCTTGGAACTTTGAATTCAGTAGCTTGACGCCATACAGTTTCAGTTTGAGGTTCTACACCAGCTTGAGCATCGATTAATGCTACAGCACCATCTAGAACTCTTAAACTACGTGAAACTTCTACAGTAAAGTCTACGTGACCTGGGGTATCAATAATATTGAAACGGTATCCCTTCCAGTGTGCAGTTGTTGCAGCAGAAGTAATTGTAATACCTCTTTCTTTTTCTTGTTCCATCCAGTCCATTTGTGATTCACCATCATGTGTTTCACCGATTTTATGTGTTACTCCAGTGTGGAATAATACACGTTCAGTAGTAGTTGTTTTTCCGGCATCAATGTGAGCCATGATACCGATATTTCTTACTTTGTCAATTGAGACATCTCTTGCCATATATTTCTCCTACCATCTATAATGAGCAAATGCTTTATTAGCTTCAGCCATCTTGTGAGTATCTTCACGTTTTTTAACAGCTCCACCAACGCCTTTTGCAGCATCCATAATTTCGTTTGCTAATTTTTCAGCCATAGTTTTGCCACGACCAATCTTAGCATAATTTACTAACCATCTTAGAGCAAGCGATTGGGCTCTATCAGGACTTACTTCTAGTGGAACTTGTACATTAGAACCACCTACACGTCTAGATTTAACTTCTAGAACTGGCATAATATTCTTCATTGCTTCGTTATAAACTTCCATTGGGTCTTTCTTAGTTGTTTCTTTGATTATATCGAATGCTTCATAAAGAATCTTTTGTGCAGTACCTTTTTTACCACCAATCATAAGTGTGTTAACTAATTTAGTAACTACTTTTGAATTGTATATTGGATCAGGTAATACATCTCTTTTTACAGCACGTCTTTTACGCATAATTATCTTCTCCCTCCTTTAATTATTATTTAGTTTTTGGTTTTTTAGTACCGTATTTACTACGACCTTGTTTTCTATTATTAACGCCTTGAGTATCAAGTGTACCACGTACAATATGATATCTAACACCGATAAGGTCTTTAACACGACCACCACGAATTAATACTACGCTATGTTCTTGTAAGTTATGACCTTCACCTGGAATGTAAGTATCAACTTCACGACCATTTGATAATCTAACACGAGCATATTTTCTTAATGCTGAGTTTGGTTTCTTTGGTGTACGAGTAGCAACTCTTGTACAAACACCACGTTTTTGTGGACTATTTGTTTCAGTTTCTTTTCTTTCCATAGAATTGAAGCCAACATTTAATACTGGGCTTTTACTCTTTTTAGTTTTCTTACTTCTTCCTTTTCTAACTAATTGGTTAATAGTTGTCATAAAATCCTCCTTCCATTAACACACATCCTGGTGTATCAATTATTCTTTTTAAATAAGCTCTACCGAAATAGAACCATAATTAAAATTCATTAATACTATAGCATTCTGCCTCACTCTTTGTCAACAAAAATTTATCTTTAGCTTAAATTTTTCTCGTATCCCTTTGTTGTATAATTTTTACAGGAAATATATGGAGTATAAGTAACAATTTCATCATTAGCTATCTTAACATAACCATCACAAATATCATCATCAATTTTTAGTTCAGTAACGATACCTTTTTCAATAGCATCACTTAAGCTAAAATTAATGACTTCAATAGTTTGAGGGTAATCTTTTTTTGCATCGCTATATTCTGAAACAGATGTAGCAAAATATTCTTCTAATTCATGATATTTTTTAATTTTTTTATCTAATTTAAAAGAATACATTGTAAATAAAATAAAAATCAACACTAGAATTATTCCCCAAGCAATCGTAAACTTACGAAATTTTTTCATTTTTATTCTTCAACTCCATATCCTTCTGTCGAGTAGGAATCACAATCGATGTATGATTTAACATTGTAATCATTGTCTTTAAAGCTTGCAACTGAATAACCATCACACGCGTTATTTGTGCGTTCATCTTTAATAGCTTGAATATATTTTTTATTGATAATGTCATTTGCATTAATAATAATTGTTTCATCATCTGCAATTGTAATAGCATTTTCTTTTAAATAGCGGATGGTTCCAGCATGTAGCTGACTTTCTTTAGTCATATAATATTTATCTTTAGCATTAGTAGTACTGCTATTATCAGTTTGATTATTATCTAATTGGCTACTATCATTATTAGAAGAATTCGATTCTTTAGTATCCAAAGTATTATTATTGTTATTAATACTATCAGATATCTCAGAAGAATTGTTATTTGAATAGTTAGTAGAATTATTAACTCCAGTTAAATTACTAGTAAATTCATTTGATAATTTATAAACATATAAAACAGAGATTAATAAAAATGATAAGATAATAGCCATACATATTAAAAGTGTATTTAGACTCCAACCTTTGTTATTTAGTTTCATGGTATTTCACCTCGAGATAGATTATATATCAATACTTGTTTTTAAGCAAGAAAAAACTGTAGAATAATTCTACAGTTTCAATTTATCTTTGGTTACAAATTAGCAGTTAACTAATTCAACAGTAGCACCAGCTTCTTCAAGTTGTGCTTTAACTTTTTCAGCTTCTTCAGCAGGAAGGTTTTCTTTAACGTTTCCACCGTTATCAGCTAAAGCTTTAGCTTCTACTAGTCCTAGACCAGTTAATTCTTTAAGAATTTTGATAACAGCAATCTTAGTTGCACCAGCATCCTTTAATACTACATTTTTGTTTGCAGCAGCAGCATTATCTTCGCCAGCAGCAGGAGCAGCAGCAACAGCAACAGCAGATGGATCTACTCCAAATTCTTCCTTCATTGCATCAACTAATTCTTTAACTTCAAGAATAGTCATTTCTTTTAAACCTTCGATAAATTCTTCTTTAGTAAATTTTGCCATTTTTATTTTCCTTTCTTAATAAACTATTTTTCTAATTGTTCTGAGTATAAGTTCAATGCGATAGATAAATCTCTAACATATTGAATCATACCACCAGCAAGTTGTGTTAACAATCCTTCACGAGATGGAATACTTGCATATTCATTAATCGTTTCAAGACTAGCAACATTACCACTAATGATACCAACTCTAATAGTGGCATTTTCATGTTCTTTAGCAAATTTGCTTAGAACTTTGATAGGTTCTAGTAAAGTTTCGCCAAATACAATTGCGTTAGGTCCTTCTAAGAATGCATCATCCATACCAATAGATAAGTCATTTAAAGCACGTCTAACTAATGTATTTTTATAAATTTTTACTTCACCATTAGCATCTTTTAGATTTCTTCTTAATTCAGTAAATTCAGCAACTGTTAAACCTTGATAAGAGAATACAATTACAGACTCAGAAGCCTTAACTTTATCGCTTATTTCAGAAACAACTGCAGATTTTGCTTCAAGAATTTTCTTACTTGCCATAGTTTTTTGTCCTTTCTATAAATTTTATATAAAAAAGCTTTCCAATCAGGAAAGGTTAAAGAATTTTATCTTTATTTTCCCTCGGTAAGATTTATTTTTGCACTTACTGTCTTTGGTATATTAGGCTTTTTTAACTTATTTAATAAAATTAGATTCCAAATGAATTTTTATCTAATTTAATTCCAGGTCCCATTGTAGATGCTACAGAGATATTTTCAATGTAGTTACCTTTAACAGTAGATGGTTTAGCCTTAACAATAGTATTAAATACATATGTTAAGTTTTCTAGTAATTGTTCATCAGTAAATGAAACTTTACCAATAATTGTGTGAACATTACCAAATGAATCAGTCTTGTATGATACCATACCTTTTTTGATATCTTCAACTGCTTTTGCAGTATTCATTGTAACAGTACCAGTCTTAGGGTTTGGCATTAAACCTTTAGGACCTAAAACACGACCAATTCTACCTAATTGTGCCATCATATCTGGTGTGGCAACGATAACATCAAAATCAAACCAATTTTCATTTTGAATTTTTTCGATCATATCAGTATCGCCAACATAATCAGCACCAGCATTTTTAGCAG
>CABUZU010000130.1 GCA_902496125.1 uncultured Lachnospiraceae bacterium | reverse complement strand
ATCATCATTTCCGTATTTCGGGAAATCACCGGTTGTCTCGAAATCTACAACGAGTCCGTTTTCGTCACGGATTGTTTTCACTTTTGCATATTTGATCGCACTTAAGGAGTCAACTACATGAGAGAATCCTGCGATACCTGTTGCAAATGTACGACGTACATCGGTATCGATCAGTGCCATCTGAGATGCTTCATAATAGTAACGGTCATGCATGTAGTGAATTAAGTTTAATGTTTCTACATATCTTTGTGCTAACCAAGTCATCATTTCGTCATATTTTTCAATTACTTCGTCATAATCTAAATAGTCAGAAGTAATTGGACGATATTTAGGTCCTACCTGTACTTTATTCTTTTCATCAACACCACCGTTGATTGCATAAAGAAGGCATTTTGCAAGGTTTGCTCTTGCACCAAAGAACTGCATTTCTTTACCAGTTTCTGTAGCAGATACACAACAACAAATAGAATAGTCATCTCTCCATACTGGACGCATTACATCATCATTTTCATACTGAATAGAACTGGTTTCAATCGAAATATGCGCAGTGTAATCTTTAAATGTTTTTGGTAGATTTACAGAGTAAAGTACGGTTAAGTTTGGTTCTGGTGAAGGTCCCATGTTTTCTAATGTATGAAGGAAACGATAACAAGTCTTTGTAACTAAGGTACGTCCATCCATTCCCATACCACCTACTTCTAAGGTTGCCCATACAGGGTCGCCTGAGAATAACTGGTTGTAAGATTCAATTCTTGCAAATTTAACCATACGGAATTTCATCGTCATATGGTCTACTAATTCCTGTGCTTCTTTTTCTGTAAGTGTTCCATTCTTTAAATCTCTTTCAATATAAATATCCAGGAAGGTAGAAACACGACCAACACTCATTGCTGCACCATTTTGAGTTTTGATTGCAGCAAGGTATCCAAAGTATAACCACTGGAATGCTTCTTTTGCATTTTTAGCAGGTTTGGAAATATCATATCCATAAACTTCTGCCATCTTCTTCATATCTTTTAAGCTCTTTATCTGTGCAGCTAATTCTACACGCATACGGTAATCTGTACTACGCATGTTTCTTCTTTCACTGCCATCAAAGTCTTTTTGCTTTTCTTCAATTAAATAATCAATACCATAAAGTGCAATTCTTCGATAATCACCTACGATACGTCCTCTACCATAAGTATCTGGAAGTCCAGTTAAAATCTTATTGTGACGCATTGATTTCATCTCTGGTGTATAAGCTTCAAATACTGCATCACTGTGTGTTTTATGATAGGTAGTAAAAATTTCATGAAGTTTTGGATTTACCTTATATCCATAAGCTTCGCATGCCTGTTCTGCCATACGAATACCACCATAAGGCATGAATGCACGTTTTAACGGTTTATCTGTCTGTAAACCAACTACTTGTTCTAAGTCTTTTAATTCTTCTGAAATATAACCTGGGCCATAAGCGGTAAGAGAGGTTACAATTTCTGTTTCCATATCTAAAACGCCGCCTTTTGCACGTTCTTCTTTTTGAAGTTCTTGTAATTTGCCCCAAAGCTTGTTGGTTGCTTCTGTCGGTCCTTCTAAGAAGGATTCATCTCCTTCATATGGAGTATAGTTATGTTGAATAAAGTCACGAACGTCAATATTTTCTTTCCAAAGGACACCTGAAAATCCTTCCCACTGTTTGAATTCTTTCATATTTAAATACCTCATTTACTGTATAATTATTTGTTAGTTATTTCTTACCTTATGTACACTGTATACTGTATACTGTATACATAAGGGCAGTATAGACTAACCTTTTTGTTTTGTCAAGCATATTTATAAGTACAAAATAGGACTGTCAAATCGTCATATAAACGACCTAACAGTCCTATTATTTGTAGTTCTTATTTTTTTATTCGTAATCTACAACATTAATCCAATTTAATAGAAATT
The DNA here is from genome assembly GCA_902496125.1 of uncultured Lachnospiraceae bacterium. Taxonomy (GTDB): domain Bacteria; phylum Bacillota; class Clostridia; order Lachnospirales; family Lachnospiraceae; genus TWA4. The sequence goes on along the minus strand of CABUZU010000130.1, from coordinate 3,030 downwards.
CTCTCTCTTCTTTATTGCCTTTTACAGACTGAGAAGCAGCGACGATTGGAAGCCATGTCTGAACATATTTCTTTGCTGTATTACTTTTTTCGCAGAATAAATCTAGATATTTTTGTGCAAGTTCTGTCTTTCCTTCTAGATTAAATAATAGATATGTTCTTGCAACATCTGCTGCTGCATTTCCTTGGGTTACATGAGACCAATCCAAAATATAAGGAACGCCTTCCTTCGTAATAATAATATTACTTGGATTAAAATCTCCATGGCAAACCTTCGTATGCGTTCTCATTCCTTCTAATCTTGTATGTAAGTCATATTTAATTGCACCATCGATATCGGCTTCATGAATCTTTCGTTTCATTTTATCCTTTAATTTATTTAAAAGCGGGGACTGCTTTTTATGAACCTCCATCTGAAGGTTTACAAATAATTCTAAATACTCATCCATCTTATCTGGATTTTCCTTCATCAAGGTATCTAATGTTTTTCCTTCAATGTATTCAGAAATAATTGTCCATTTATTTTCTATTTTAGTTACTTCAATAATTTTAGGAATATTTAAACCCGTTTCTTCTACTCTTGCTTGATTTAACGCTTCATTTAAGATATCAGTTTTAGAATAAGTTTCATCAAATACTTTTAAAACCTTATCTCCATCGCGATAAATCGTCTTTGCTTCTCTTTGTACAATTACATTTTCTAATTTCATATCCACGCCTCCTCTTAGATTTCAGTATATGGCTTTCCATAATATGCCATTAAGAATAATTCTTTGATTTCTTTCATTAAAGGATATCTTGGGTTTGCACCAGTGCACTGGTCATCGAATGCATTTTCAACCATTTCATCTAAGGTTTCTAAAAATGCCTTTTCATCTACTCCATAATCTTTAATAGATTTTTTAATGCCCACTGTTTCCTTTAATTCTTCAATCTTTGCAATGAATTTATCTAGAGTTTCTTTATCATCCTTACCAAATACACCGCAAAAGTTTGCACATTCTACATAACGAGCAAGTGTGTGTGGATATTGATACTGAGAGAAGGTTCCCATCTTCGTTGGTGCTTCTTGTGCATTGTATCTCATAACATAAGAGATTAAAACTGCATTTGCAACACCGTGTGGTAAATGATGGTAAGCACCTAACTTATGTGCCATAGAATGGCATACTCCTAAGAATGCATTCGCAAATGCCATGCCTGCCATGCAAGACGCATCAGCCATTTTCTGACGAGCTTCTACATTATTTCCATCATTATAAGCGGTAGGAAGATAATGAAAGATATTCTTCATTGCTTTTAGGGCGAGACCATCTGTATAATCCGTTGCCATAATAGATGCATAGGCTTCTAGGGCATGAGTTAGGGCATCAATACCAGATGCACTAGTAAGACCCTTTGGCTGTGTCATCATATTATCAGCATCTACAATTGCCATATTAGGAAGTAATTGATAATCTGCTAATGGATATTTAATTCCTGTCTCTTCATCTGTAATAACTGCAAAAGGAGTAACCTCAGAACCTGTACCAGAAGAAGTTGGGATTGCAATAAAGTAAGCTTTTTCACCCATCTTAGGAAAGGTATAGACTCTCTTTCTAATATCGATAAAACGCATTGCCATGTCTTTAAAATCTGCTTCTGGATGTTCATAAAGAACCCACATAATCTTACCAGCATCCATTGCAGAACCGCCACCTAACGCAATAATGCAATCTGGTTTGAATCTTCTCATCTCATTAGCACCTTCCATCGCATTCTTAAGCGTTGGGTCTGGCTGTACATTATAGAAGGTAAAATGATCAATTCCCATTTCATCTAATTTATCTGTAATTGCTTTTGTATATCCATTTAAGAATAAGAAAGAATCCGTAACAATAAATGCTCGTTTCTTTCCTAATACATGTTTTAATTCATCTAGTGCGACTGGAAGGCAGCCTTTTTTAAAGTAAACTTTTTCAGGAGCTCTAAACCAAAGCATATTTTCTCTCCTCTCAGCAACGGTTTTAATATTGATTAAATGTTTGACTCCAACATTTTCAGAAACAGAGTTTCCACCCCAAGAACCACAACCTAAGGTTAGAGAAGGAGCTAGTTTAAAGTTGTATAAATCACCAATACCACCATGAGAAGAAGGTGTATTAATTAAAATTCTGCAAGTTTTCATTGCTTGTGCATGTTTACTTATTTTTTCAGTTTCATTTACATTGATATATAAAGAAGCAGTATGTCCATATCCACCATCGGCAACTAATTGCTCAGCCTTTGCAATTGCATCATCAAAATCCTTTGCTTTATACATTGCAAGTACTGGAGATAATTTTTCATGTGCAAATTCTTCTTCAATTTGAACAGATTCTACTTCACCAATTAAAATCTTAGTCTTTTCTGGTACATTTACTCCTGCAAGCTTTGCAATCGTGTAAGCACTTTGTCCAACAATCTTTGCATTTAATGCACCATTGATAATAATGGTCTTTCTTACCTTTTCAATTTCATCAGGTTTTAAGAAATAGCATCCACGATAAGCAAATTCCTTTTTCGCTTCTTCATAAACATTTTCAAGTACGGTAACAGACTGTTCAGATGCACAAATCATACCATTATCAAAAGTCTTAGAATGAATAATGGAATTAACTGCTAAACGAATATCGGCACTGTCATCGATGATTACTGGTGTATTTCCAGCTCCTACGCCAAGTGCTGGTTTGCCAGAAGAATAAGCTGCTTTTACCATACCTGGGCCACCTGTTGCAAGAATGATATCGGCACCCTTCATTACTTCATTTGTCATTTCTAGAGAAGGTACATCAATCCAACCAATAATTCCTTTTGGTGCTCCTGCTTGTACTGCTGCATCTAATACAATCTTTGCCGCTGCAATTGTAGAATTTTTAGCTCTTGGGTGAGGACTAATAATAATGCCATTTCTTGTCTTAAGGGATATTAGTGTTTTAAAAATTGCAGTAGAGGTTGGGTTGGTTGTTGGAATTACTGCTGCAATTAAACCAATTGGTTCTGCAATCTTTTT
>CABUZU010000129.1 GCA_902496125.1 uncultured Lachnospiraceae bacterium | reverse complement strand
TATAATAACACTTCAGGAATATCAGATAAGGTAACAAAAGGATTAGGTCTCTGTTTTCCACAAGCTTACTACGAAAAAGATTCCATTGTTTCGCTTGCTCTACATATCAAAGAGGTGGAAGGAGCTAATTTTTGTGAGCTTCCTTTTTGTCATACCGTAGAAGGAGAAGGATTAGGAGCTAAAATTAATCCTGGAGATGACAAATTAGGGCCAAGAGCAGGGGAATATATTTGTTCAAAGATTGAAGAAGTGTTGAAACTTTCTCCTATGAATTTAAAAACAGGAAGAATTTTTGAAAATTTAGAAGCCTGCAAAATGCTAAAAGCTAAGGGAGAGACTGTGGTATTTATGGTATCAGGTCCTTTTACAATATTAAATTTGTTAATAGATCCTAAGTTTATTGCAAAGGGACTTCGTAAGAATAAAGAAAAAATGCAAGAAGTTTTTGAGTTTTTAAGACAAGAAATTTTAAGATTTACCGAGGCAATTGTAGAAGCTGGTGCTGATTTTATCAGTTATGCGGACTCGGCAGGGGCTCTCAATATTATTGGACCACAAAATATGGAAGAGGTAACGAGGTCTTTTACCTATCCTTATTTAAAAGAGGCACTTAAAAAAGTTGAGGGAAAAGCACAGATTTCTCTATGTCCTAAGACTAGTTTTGCCTTATTAGGTACAGAACTTGCAAAATGGGAGGAAATCGAGTTGGAAAATTTACCGCTTCCTTATTTAGAAGCTTGTATTTTGGCAAAGGACAAAGCTCCAATTGTGGGACTTATGTGTGTAAAAAATATAAATTATCAGGTAAAGGAAACGTTTAAAGGATTAAAACTTTTATAAGGAGTGAAGAAAGATGGCAGCATCAAAAGAAGAATTATTACAGAAATTATCGGATTGTGTTTTGGAAATGGAAGATGAAGAAGTTACGGGAATCGCTGAGGAATATATTGCGGATGGATATGAAGCCTTTGATGGAATTATGGAAGGCTTAGTAGATGGAATGAACAAAGCAAGTGATTTATATGAACAGGAAGAGTATTTTGTTACAGATCTATTACTTTGTTCAGATGCAATGTATAACGGATTAGATGTACTTACGCCTCATTTACCAGCAGAATCTAATCAGAAAAAGATTAAAGGAGTAATTGGAGTTGTAGAAGGAGATACCCATGATATTGGAAAGAATCTAGTAAAAATTATGATGGAAACAGCAGGATTTGAAATGTATGACTTAGGGCGTGATGTACCATTAGATGCTTTTGTAGAAAAGGCAAAAGAAGTGGATGCTTCATTGGTTTTAATGTCTACATTAATGACAACGACGATGTTGGGAATGCCAAAAGTCATTAAGAAATTAGAAGAAGCAGGAATTCGTGACCGTGTTAAAGTGATGGTTGGAGGTAGTCCAATTTCTAGAAAATTTGCAGAAGATATTGGAGCTGATGGATATTCAGCAAATGCAGTAGAGGCAGTAAAAGTGGCAAAGGAACTTATGGGAATTTTAGATTAGAGGTAGCTTTATGAAAGAAAAAGAGAGACTTTTAAAAGCAATTCATGGAGAAGAGACTGACAGACCACCTTGTATTTGTCCAGGTGGCATGATGAATATGATTACAACTAATCTGATGGATTTATCAGGGATTAGTTGGCCACAGGCACATACAGATGCAAATCTTATGGCTAAATTAGCTCTTGCAGGTTTTGAAAATCATTGTTTTGAGAATGTGGGTGTTCCTTTTTGTATGACGGTAGAGACAGAGTGTATGGGTGCACAAGTAACGATGGGAACAAAGTTTTATGAACCACATGTAACGGGATATGCGATTTCTTCTGTAGATGAGTGGAAACAGTTAAAAGTTCCAGATTGGAAAAATAGTCGAGCAGCAGTGGTAGTAGAGGCGATTCATATTTTAAAAAGCCAGAACCCAGAAATTCCGATTGTAGGAAATCTTACAGGACCGATTAGTACAGCCAGTTCTCTTATGGAGCCAGTTGATTTTTATAAACAGTTGAGAAAGAAAAATAAAGAAGCCCATAAATTTTTAAGTTTTGTTACCAATCAAATTATTCATTTTGCTAAATTACAATTAGAGGCAGGAGCAGATATTATTACGATTTCAGACCCTAGTGGAACTGGAGAAATCTTAGGACCTAAAATGTTTGAAGAATTTGCAGTGACTTATCTTAATCAGATAGTAGAAGCAATTCATGAAATGAATCACGAAGTCATTATTCATATTTGTGGTCAGATGAAAAGCGTATATTCACAGTTGTCTCTATTAAAGAGTGATGTGTTAAGTTTTGATGCCATTGTCCCCATGAAAGAGGCTAGAAAAAATCTTCCTGACCGTGTACTTATGGGAAATGTCAGTACCTATACCCTAGAATTTGGAACAACACAAAAGGTAGAAACTCTTACAAAACACTGTGTAGAAAATGGAAGCAATATTATTTCTCCAGCTTGTGGACTTGGTACGAAGTCTCCGATAGAAAATATTCAGGCAATGTTAAAATATCTAAAGGAAGGAACTGACAGAGATTATGCCTAATATTACAGTTAATCATCAAGTGTTAGAATATGACAGTAAAATAGATAAAAATCTACTTTCTTGTTTACTTCGCCATGGGGTTCTTATTGAGAATCCCTGTGCAGGAAAAGGTGTTTGTGGCAAGTGTAAAGTTCAAATAATAGGAGACTGTCCGATAACTCAAGCACAAAGCTCTCTACTAAAAGAAGAAGAGATTCAGGCGGGGATTCGTTTAGCTTGTATGGTAGAAGTCTATTCAGATATAGAAGTTATTTTGTTTGAAAAAGAGCGTAAACACAAGATTTTATCTGATGGTTATGTTCCAGAGTTTGAGTTTTTACCAGCAGTTTCTAAAGTCTGAGTGCAAATTAAGCGAGCTTCGATTGAAGACCAGACACCTGTTGAAGAACAAATTAGAGCACAAGTGGGTGAAGTTTCTATTGATTATGAAGTTTGGCAAAATTTTTCTTTTGAAGCTGGGACATGGACGGCTGTTTGTATAAAAGAGGAAGATAAAACTCGTGTTTGTGCATTAGAATTAGGAGATACAACAAAGGAAAGCTATGGTCTTGCTATTGATATTGGAACAACAACAGTAGTAGTTTCATTAATATCTCTCATGGATGGCAAAGAATTAGGAAGTGCTTCTGCTATTAATGCACAAAAAGAAATGGGACTTGATGTATTAAGTCGTATTACTTATGAAACAGAATATCCAAAAGAGGGAAAAGAGAAATTGCAAAGCACAATGGTTCATTCCCTTAATCAATTAATTGAACAGGTTTGTAATCAATGTGATGTTAGTATGGAGCGAATTTATGAAGCAGCAATAGCAGCCAATAGTACGATGATGCACATGTTACTTGGAATTGATGCACGAACAATTGGAAAATCCCCTTATGCACCAATTTTTATAAACTCTAAGAATATAAAGGCTTCTCAGATTGGTCTTAAAGTTTCATCAGGAGCAAGAATTTACACCTTACCTTCTGTCTCTGCTTATATTGGAGCAGATATTAGTGCAGGTGCCTATGTGTGCGGCTTACATAAAACAAATGATAAGATTTTATTTATTGATATTGGAACGAATGGAGAAATTGTACTTTCTAATAAAGGAAAAATGCTCTGTTGTTCTTGTGCGGCTGGACCTGCACTAGAAGGAATGAATATTAGTTGTGGAATGAGAGCAGCAGAAGGAGCAATTGAAGATGTTCATATTACAGAAGAAGGTGTACAGTTAAAAGTGATTGGTGATACGAAACCAGTCGGAATTTGTGGAAGTGGCATTCTAGCAGTAGGTAGAGAATTGGTACGCACAGGTTTGCTTCAAAAAAATGGCACCTTTATAAAAAAAGAAAAGCTTTTAAAAGAGGATTATCGATATCCAATGATTCAAATGGAGGGAAAGAAACGAAATTTTGTTTTAAGTAAATCAAGTAATTTAATGATTACACAATCTGATATTAGACAGCTACAGTTTGCAAAAGGTGCCATTTTATCAGGTTTTCTTGCCCTGTTAAACGAGGCAGGAATTGATATGAGTGAGTTAAATCAGGTCATGATTGCCGGTCAGTTTGGAGCACATTTATCTCCTGATAGTCTTACAGGAACAGGGATTCTTCCTAAAGAAGTAGAAGATAAGATTGTTTATGTAGGAAATTCTTCTAAGACAGGAGCTTATATGGCATTAATGTCCGTAGATGCTAGAAAAGAATTAGAAGAGACTGCTAAAAAAATGAGATATATGGAATTAAGTAATACCAAAGAATATGAACGATTATTTGCTTCGTGTACTTTGTTTGAGTAAAATTTACAAAAGCTTTAAATAGATTTTACGATATTTAGATAGTAGATAACATAAAAAATTGCTAGTCTAATTAGGAAAAGTTTAGAGCTTTAAGGAGTAAAGAATAATGGATTACAAAGAAATTTTACACAATGAAGAAGTAAAAGCGTTACTAAAAAAAGGAAATGAAAATTTAGGAGTATTAGGATTTACAGACCATTCGGAAAAACATTGTGCAATTGTTGCAAAAAGAGCAGGAAATATTTTAAGAAAGTTTGAATACTCAAAACATGAAATAGAACTTGCGGAAATAGCAGGTGCTATGCATGATATTGGAAATGCGATTAATCGAAAAAACCATGGTGAATATGGTGGAATTTTAGCATACTCTATTTTGGAAAAAATAGGAATGCCATTAGAAGATAGAATTTTAATCGCATCAGCAATAGGTAATCATGACGAGTCAACAGGAGGAACAGTTGATACAATATCTGCTGCACTTATTTTAGCTGATAAAACAGATGTACGAAGAAATCGCGTTAGAAATAAAGAAAAAGCTAACTTTGATAAACACGACCGTGTCAATTATGCTGTAATCAATGCTAGAGTAAAAATTAGTCCTCAAAAACGTCTTATTACTTTAAATTTGCAAATTGATGAAGAAATCTGTACGATGTATGAGTATTTTG
>CABUZU010000128.1 GCA_902496125.1 uncultured Lachnospiraceae bacterium | reverse complement strand
GCTTTAACGTATATACTGGATAAATCTCTAACAGTTCTTCCTTATTTAACGCCAAACAAATAAAACACGCACAAGCCATAAATTTTCTTTTTTTAATATTTCTTATAATCTCTCGCTTCTGTTTTTTTGCCATATCTCCCACATAGAGCGGTTTATGCCATTTCAAAGGTTCTCATCCTTTCTTAGTTACACTTACACATTAAAAAATCATATAGTAATTCTAATGCCGCATCCGCAGCCTTTTTTCTTACTTCATTACGACTTCCAGTAAAATCACACTCTTTTACAAACACATCATCATGGATACAACATCCAATATAGACTCTACCAGCTGGTGTACCATCCTCTGCCGGTCCAGGTCCTGCATATCCAGTAATGGACACACAGACATCGCTACCTGTTTGTTTATTGCCTCCTCTTGCCATTTCACTAGCAGTTTGTCTGCTAACGGCAGTATATTTCTCTAATGTATCTTGTAAAACGCCTAAATAACGTATTTTTGCCTTATTTGTATAGGTAACAAGTCCTTGGTCTAATACATTTGACGCACCACTAACCCCAACTAGGCGGGATGCAACCATCCCGCCCGTACAAGATTCCGCTGTTGTTAAATGAAGTTTTTTCTCTGTCATAAATGCAACAATCTTTTCTTCAATCATGCTAATCTAACACCTTTCGATTATCATAAAGATATACTACTAATGAAACTACTGTCATAATTAATGCTGCCCAAATAAAAATTTGTTCTAGTATATCAAAAATTGGTAATGGAATCTGTGCAACTAACAAGACAATCATAATCATCTGACAAGTAGTCTTAACCTTGCCCCAATAATTTGCAGCAATGACAACCCCTTGTTCTACTGCTACCAAACGAAATCCACTGATAATGAATTCACGACTGATAATGATAATAACCATCCAACTAGGCAATATAGATTGTTCCACAAAGCAGATTAGTGCTGCACATACCAACAATTTATCTGCTAATGGATCCATAAATTTACCAAAATTTGTTACTAAATTATATTTTCTAGCAATCTTACCATCTAATAAGTCTGTAAGACTTGCAACGATAAAAATTGCCAATGCAACATATTTATAAGGTGTGTACATTAAAAAATAGATAAAAAATGGAATTAAAATTACTCTTAACACGGTAAGTTTATTAGGAAGATTCATTTTACTCATATAATAACTCTCCTATTAAATCATATTCAACCGCTCCGGTAACACGAACTTTAACAAAATCCCCAGTCATCAATTCTTCACTTGTCTGTACAAATAAATATCCATCTACTCCTGGTGCATCCATGTAGGTTCTTGACACATAAGCATTGTCATCTGCCACTTTACCTTCAATCATTACATAAAGTTCTTTTCCAACCATTTGTTCTGATTTATCAAAGGCAATTTCTTGTTGAAGTTCCATGATATCATTTAAACGGTCTTCTTTTATCTCTTCATCAATTTGGTTTGGCATCTTAGCCGCTGGCGTTCCTTCTTCTCTTGAATAAGTAAATACACCTAAACGATCAAATTCAATTTCATCGATAAATTTCATATTTTCTTCATGGTCTTCGTCAGTCTCTCCTGGGAAACCTGTAATAAATGTAGTACGAAGAGCCATATCAGGAACTAAATCACGAATCATCTCAATTTGACTAATAATACTTTCTCTTGTAGTCTTACGACCCATTTTCTTAAGAATCTTATTACTAGAGTGCTGAATTGGAATATCTAAATAATGACAAATCTTTGGTTCGTCTTTTATTGTTTCAATTAACTCTCTGGTAATTTCTTCTGGATAACAGTATTGCAAACGAATCCAATAGATACCATCTATCTTAGCTAATTCCTTTAACAACTTAGGAAGGGCTTTATAGCCATATAAATCGGTACCATAAATGGTCGTTTCTTGTGCAATTAAAATCAATTCTTTTACACCATTTTTTGCAAGTGTTTTGGCTTGTTCTATTAATTTTTCCATAGGTACACTGCGATAGTGGCCTCTAACAGATGGAATGACGCAATAAGTACAGTGCTTATCACAACCTTCTGCAATCTTTAAAAATGCATAGTGACCACCTGTTGTCACTACACGGTCTGTGCTAGCAAGTGGAGTTGATTCTTCTACCTCTACTAGTTTTTCTTTATGTCCTTGTAAAGTTTCCTCTACTAAATCTGCAATTTTCTCACAAGAAAAAGTTCCTAACACACCATCTAATTCTGGAATGTTTTCTAAGATTTCTTCTCTATATCGCTGTACTAGACAACCAGTTGCAATTAAAATCTTACACTTTGCTGTCTTTTTATACTCAGCCATTTCTAAAATAGACTGAATACTTTCTTCTTTTGCATCCGAAATAAAACAGCAAGTATTGACAATAATAATATCAGCTTCTTCTTCGTTATCGGTAAAAGAATAACCTTTTTTTGCTAAAACACCAAGCATTTCCTCTGTATCTGTGAGGTTTTTATCACAACCTAAGGATACAAACATAATTTTCATGGTTCGTTATCCTTTCTCTCTAGTCTACATCCTCAATTTTTTCTTCATCAATGTCTTCTTCACCAATGATATTTACTTTACCTTCATAAAGTTCTTCTACCGCACTTGATAAAGGCTTACCACTTGGTGTTTCAATCATTGGTTCTTCACCACCAATAATCTGTCTTGCACGCTTTGCTGCTGCAATAACGATGGAGTAACGGCTATTGATAATAGGTTCTTCTCCACTTTCTTCTGTATTTTTATTAACGGCTTCAATTAATTCATTATAAGATGGGTGTAACATAATTTATTCTCCTCCTAAAATCGTTTTTAAATCTTCTTTTACTTGATAAATTACCTTCATCTGTTCTTCTGAAATTGATAATTTATCTTCACATTGAATTAAGCGATTGACTTCTTCTACACTGTCATCAACGACTTCATTAACGACTAATGCATGATAATTTTTTACGCCATCCGCTTCTTCAATCGCACGAGCAAGTCTTTTTAAGATTACTTCTTTTGAATCGGTAGACCTACCCTCTAATTGTTCTTTTAAACGGTATCCATTTGGCGTTGTAACAAAAATAAGCTTTGCATCTGGATAACTTTCTAAAACTTGCATTGCCCCTTGTAATTCAATTTCTAGAATTACATTTTTACCAGCACTTGTCTGCTCTTCTATAAATTTCTTCGGTGAGCCATAGCTTTTACCTACATAACGGGCATATTCTGCAAAACCATTTTCTTTAATTAAATTGTCAAATTCTTCCTGTGTATGAAAGAAATAGTCAACACCATCCCTTTCTCCCACTCTTGGTTCTCTAGTTGTCCAAGAAATGGATTCTACATAAGGATATTTTTCTATTAATTTTTTCTTAATTGTTCCCTTACCAGCACCTGAAAAACCTGATAAAACAACAATCTTTCCCTTAGAATTCATTGTATTAATCCCCCACTTCTTCTTCACAACGTCCAGCAATTGTCTCTGGAAGTAATGCTGATAACACAATATAGTTACTATTCGTAATAATTACCGACTGTGTCTTTCTACCTTGTGTCGCATCAATTGCCACTCCATTATCTTTTGCATTTTGCACCATACGCTTAATTGGAGCTGAATCGACACTAACAACAGAAACAATCTTGTCAAAACTTACAAGATTGCCATATCCAACATTTATCATTCTATGCATTGGTAAACCTCTTTTTTTATTCAAGGTTTTGAATCTGCTCTCTTACCTTTTCAATTTCAGTCTTTAATGCGATTGCAATATTAGAAGTTTCGATATCATTTGCCTTTGATAAAATCGTATTTGCTTCTCGATTCATCTCCTGTGCAACAAAATCTAAGTTTCTTCCAATACTTCCACCTTGAATAAGTGAATTCTTCATGAATTCAATATGGGTTGCAAGTCTTACTGTCTCTTCATCGACACAGATTTTATCAGAAAAAATCGTTACTTCTGTAAGGATACGACTCTCATCAATTGTATTGTCAGATAAAAGTTCTTTTACCTTATCTATTAATTTTTCACGATATTCTGTTACAATGCTTGGTGAACGTTTTTCAATTTGACAAACCCACTGAGACATATTTTCTAATTTAGAAAGTAAGTCTTCTTTTAATTTGTTTCCTTCTACAATTCTAGTTTCTACAAATTTCTCTGCTGCACTACGAACTGCTTCTTCAATCATCCCTTGTAAGAAATCTTCATCGGTTTCTACTTGCTCCATTGATACCACTTCTGGCATTGTTGCAAGACGAGAAAGAGTAATATCATTTTTGACATCAAATTGACTAGCCATTTGACTAAAGATTTCCATATAAGCTGCTGCCATCTTCTCATTATACTGTGGTCTTACAGATTCTAAGGAATGGTCTTCATAAGTTACAAATACGTCAACTTTCCCTCTTTTAATATACTCTTTTAATAAGGAACGAATTAATGACTCAAACTCATTAAATTTCTTAGGCATTTTAATGTTCAAATCTAAATACCTATGATTGACCGATTTAATTTCTACACATAATTTACGGTCTCCGTAATTTACTTCATGTCTGCCAAAACCGGTCATACTTCTTAATAGCTGATTATTATCCATTTATACAAATCCTTTTTATATTTTATTTCAACCGATATTATAGGCTATTTTAATTAACAAGTCAAATGAAATCACTTTTTTTCTTTACGAATCTAAGATTTTGGGCTATACTTACTATACTTTCATTTAGATTGGAGATTTATTATGGCTTTAGATGGAACAGTTATTGCTGCTTTGGTTTATGAGATGAATGAACGTATCGCTGGCGGACGTTTAAGTAAAATCGCTCAACCAGAAGCAGATGAATTAATGCTTACAATTAAAAGGCAAAAAGACACTTCTAAATTATTGCTCAGTGCCAATGCAAGCTTGCCTTTAGTATATTTTACCGAACAAACAAAACAAAACCCGATTACCGCCCCTAATTTTTGTATGTTACTTCGCAAACATATTGGAAATGGTAAAATTATTTCAGTTACCCAACCAGGACTTGAACGAGTAATTGATATC
>CABUZU010000127.1 GCA_902496125.1 uncultured Lachnospiraceae bacterium | reverse complement strand
GGTGTTGATAAAGTAATCACAGGTGCAACAAATAAAACAGAGAATGGCAAAGGTTCTTCTGTTAATATCGGTGACAAAGTTGACTATAAAGTAACTATTAGCCCAGTTCCTGCTTATACAGGTAAACATCCTAAATTAAACGTAGTTGATACTTTAAGCGAAGGTTTAACTTATAATGAAGACTTAGTAGTAAAAGCAGACGATAAAACTTTAACAGAGAATACTGATTATACTTTAACAGTTAATGGTCAGGCTATTACCGTTAATTTTGTTGTTAATGGCAAATATACCTTAAATAATTATGCTGGTAAGGCTGTTGATATCATTTACAGTGCAACATTAAATTCAAGTGCTGCAATCAATAATGACAATAACAATGATGTTGTTTTAAATTATACCAAAGACTCTAAGTCAGAAGGTGATGATGGAACAGACGAAGAAAAGACTTATACTTATACTTTCGATATCGATGGCAATACTTTAACAGATAAAGTTGTTACTAAGGTTGGTGAAGGTAAAGATGCTGAGGCTCTTGGTGGAGCAATATTTGGTCTTTATACAGATAGAGCTTGCGAAAAAGTATATACAAATAAAACAGGCGAAAATGGAGCAGAAAAAAGCTATAACAATATCGTATCTGATTCAACAGGTAAATTACATGTAACTGGTCTTGCAGCAGGAACTTACTACTTAAAAGAGCTTTCAGCTCCTAGCGGATATTCAGTAAATACTCATGTATTTGAAGTAGTAATTAGTGCAGAATACAACGATAATGGAACATTAAAATCTTGGGATTACACCATTGACGGTGAAAAAGTTCTTACTATTAATCATGAATCAAAAGCAACAGAAGGTGCTGGTGCTACAATTAAGAACACCAAACTTTCTCAACTTCCATCCACTGGTGGCATGGGTACATACATCTTCACAATCGTTGGTGTAGTGATCATGGTTGTTGCAGCTGGATTCTTATTCTTAAAACGTAAAGAAAACAAATAATTGAGTCAATTTTAAACTAAAACTTTGTTCCCGTGCCCCTAGGGCATGGGAACAACAGCATGGAGAGCGTTATGAGTAAATACAGAAAAAATATAGGACTTGTCCTGCTGTTTCTGATAGGGTTGTCCATACTGTTGTACCCAACCGTGAGCAATTTATGGAACGAATACAGAGCACAGAAATTAATTAGTGAATATGATAATACGGTTTCGAACTCGACTGTCAATTATGGTGATGTTTTGAAATCGGCACGAAATTATAATAAGAGCTTAATCGGCGAGATTCTTCCAGATGCTTTCTCTGTTCGTGATGGTATACAGGATGCTGATTACGATAAGCAGTTAGATATTAATGGCGATGGAATGATGGGATATGTTGAAATTCCAACAATTAATGTGAAACTTCCCATCTATCATTATACAACCGATGAGGTTTTAGAAAAGGGTGTTGGACACTTATTAGGTAGTAGTCTTCCAATTGGTGGGGAGAGTACTCATACAATATTGACAGCGCATAGAGGACTTCCGAGTGCGAAGTTGTTTACTGATTTGAATCTTCTTAAAAAAGGGGATGATTTTTATATTAGTGTACTCGATGAGATTTTTGCTTATGAAGTAGACCAGATTTTAACGGTAGAACCAGAGGATACGAAGGAACTAGCGATTAAAAAAGGTAAGGACTATGCAACTTTAGTTACTTGTACTCCTTATGCAGTAAATAGCCATCGTCTTTTGGTACGAGGTCATCGTATTCCATTTGTACGTTCTGAGTATCAGAAACAACAAAAAGAGACAAAGCCTCAACAAACATCAGAAATTGTTATGCGTGTTGTATGTGTAATAGCAGGTATTATCATTGCAGTAATCATTGTAACAGTGATTAATAGGCGTGGTATTATCGGAAAGAGAAAAAAGAAACAAGATGAAGAATCTAAAGAATAAATTAATCAATTTAATTATTGTGTTAATATTTCTTGTAGGAGCGGGCATTATGTTCTATCCTACAGTAAGTGATATCTGGAATCGCTATCGAAATGAGCAGTTGATTTCAGAATATGACCAAGCAATTTCTAAAATGTCTGATGTGACTTATGACCGTATGTGGAAGGCAGCTAAGAAGTATCAAAAGAAGCATACAGTGAATTGGATTGGTTCGGATAAGTTCCAATTAGATTCCGATTATGAGTTGCCAGAGGATTATACATCGGTATTAAATCCTAACAATGATGGAATTATGGGAAGTATTGAAATTCCTAAGATTGGTGTAAAGCTTGCAATCTATCATGGAATGGGAGTAACAGCACTTGAACAAGGTGTTGGACATATTGAAGGAACTTCACTTCCAATTGGAGGAAAGAGTACTCATGCAGCATTATCTGCCCACAGAGGACTTCCTAGTGCAAAATTATTTACGGATGTAGACCAATTAGTAGAGGGTGATCTCTTTGTTATCAATGTTTTAGATAAGAAGTTAGCTTATAAAATCGACCAAATTAAAACCGTAGAACCGGGTGAGGTTGATGATTTGATGATTGTGGAAGGTAAAGATTATGTAACCTTAGTAACTTGTACGCCTTATGGGGTTAACTCCCATCGATTATTAATTCGAGGTGAGCGTACTAAATATATAGAGGAAGAAATTCCACAGCAAACAGTAGTAGACCAGATTGTGAATGCAAATGATGCAGGTAAGCTATTGATGTTAGGCTGTATAGTAGTTATAATACTAATTGTACTTATGTGGCGTTTCTCAAGAAGAAGAAACAAAAAATAGGATTCATAAGGGGAGGTAGTAGTGATGAAAAACAAAACCAATCGAATATTGCTAATGGTTGTGCTGACGTTTTCTTTAATACTTGGTTTGGTGCAAACAACATTTGCACAGAGTTATGAAAAGGATAAAAAGGGAAGCTTAACCGTTACACTTGCGGATCAAGGAACAGAATTAGCAAATGTACAGTTGTTATTGTATAAAGTAGGTTCAATTAGAGATAGTGAAGTAATCTTACAATATGATTTAGACAAAGCATTATCTTCAAGTAAAGTTAATTTTGATGAATTAAAAACAGCTGATGATGCAATAAAAGCAGCTGAAACTTTAGCAGGCCTTGTTGGAGACTCTGGTATTACACCGATGAAACAGGTAACGGATTCTAAAGGTGTTGTAAAGTTTGAAAATTTAGACCAAGGTATGTATTTAATCGTACAAGAAGGAACTGCAAAATATGGTATTGTTTCTCCATTGCTTATGAGTATTCCTTATTCAACAGATGGAAATGATTGGGAATATGATGTAACTATTTATCCAAAGGCACAAAAACATGAGGCAAAGGGAAGCATCTCAGTAACAAAGGAAATATATTATTTAAATGATGATTATGAATTAGTACCATTAACAGCAGTAGAGGATACCTATAGAGTTGGTCTTTTCTGTGATGCAGAGGGTACCGTTCCTTATGGTTCTGGTTCTGATTATATTAAGACGATTAAATTAAAAGGACAACATAGTAATACCGTTACTTATAAAAATCTTCCAGCAGGAACCTATTATATTTTCGAATTAGATTTAAATGGAAATCCAATTAAAAATGGTGATTTCTTTGATGATGAAAAAAATAATATGTGGACTTGTCAGGTAAATGCAGATGGACAGGAAATGGAACAGAAGGTAGAATTAAATTTAGATTCTCATCCAGATGCAGCAGTTACTGTTCAAAATATGACAACGAATCCAGATGGTTACTATGTAGAAGCAGAGCTAAATATTACAAAGAGAGTATTAGAAAATGGTGAAGAAATTACCTATGATAAGCCTTTCTATGTAAGTATTTTCTATCAAGATGAAAATGGTAACGAAACTCTTTATAAAACTCGTAAACTAGAACAAAATGGTATGATTAATGAAAAGGTTCCATTATTAGGAGATCCAATTCCAGAGGATACCGTAATTGTAGTTAAAGAAACGGATAAGAATGGTAATCCAGTAGATAAGTCGACATTCCCATTTACGGTTTCAGGTGAAGGTGATATCACTTTAGTTACTACCAATATAGATCCTTATGAAATTACTCTTACTAATGAAGCAAATGGTGAATATTCATCAACTGAACCAGATTCATCAGAAGAAAACTCTATTGAAGAGACCACGAAACCTACTACTCCACCAAACAAAACCAGACGTGTTAATACTTGTGACATTACCTCAATTGGTATGTGGGTTGGAGTCATTGGTCTTGTAGCGGTAATTGCTATTATTGTTTTAGTAATTAAGCGTAGAAGAGATAAAAGATAAGAGATAAAAGATAAGAGATAAAAATAATGCGAGGACTTTTACAGTTCTCGCATTAATGCTTCTAGGACCCCTCCAGCGATACATCTTGCTTTATCAGAAATGGTAAAGCAATTTTCTTTTTCAGACTTTCTAGGGTCTACATCTGCAATTTTAAATCCAATAGTTACTGGATAACCATCTCTGATAAGACCACGGATAACTCCATGGATACTTGTTTTTACAGGGATTTTTCTACCATCGTCTTTTTGTATAATGGCGATGGTTTCGCCAGCATCTACTAGGTCTCCAATTTTACGAATACCATAGAGGTTGCCATCAGTAATTGCGTGAATAACTCGTTCGGCACCATAGCCTCCAATAATACCGGGGATTCTAGTGTTCGCAGCTGCACTGCCAGATAGGATGAGTCGTCCTAAATTGTGACCGCGTTTGGTTTCAATCACGGTTTTTACATCGACACCGGCTGTAAATCCAGGACCTAAAGCAATGGTAACAGGTGCCATATCCATTGTGGTTCCTAAGTTCTTTTTGGCGATAATGGCGTCGATGACAGCCCAAGGCTTTAAAGTTCGTATTAATTCACCTTTGGGGTCGACAAATAGTGGAATTTCACCATTTGTCCAAATCGTTTCTAATAAATTTATATCCTTAATATGGGTACAGGTGACTCCTTCGATTGTAATGCTTCCTTCGTAGACTGCTTCTGAGAAAGCAATATATCTTCGAATAGCAGAAGGATGTGCGGTTTCTAATACTAATATTTTGAAGCCGCATTGATATAATTTATAGATTGTG
>CABUZU010000126.1 GCA_902496125.1 uncultured Lachnospiraceae bacterium | reverse complement strand
GTTGCCATACTAATTTTAGCAAATCCCTGTGTAGTAATAAAGGCATTCATTCCAAGTGCAATTTGAACAAAAATGGTTCCCAATGTATAAATGCTCATATATTGCCATGCATATTCAATAGTTGTATTACTTGCACCAAACATTAGTAAAATTTGACGACCAAATAGTTGAAAAAAAACAGTAAGTAAAACTGCTACAATGATTAATGCACCAAAACAGTTTCCAAGAATTTTTTCAGCGGATTTTTCATCTTTTTTCCCCATCATAATGGCTGCTCTTGGTGCACCGCCCATACTAACTAAAGCTGCAAAGGCACTGATAGACATAATAATTGGCATGGTAACACCAACTCCTGTAAGGGCTTGTGCTCCAATTTTTGGAATGTGACCAATATACATTCTATCAACCATATTGTATAATACATTAATGATTTGAGCTACAATAGCTGGAAGTGCTAATTTAAAAAGCAGCCTTATGGGACTGCCTTTACTTAAATCTGCGTTTTCTTGTTGAGACATCTTTTGTACCACCTTTCTTATAAATTCGCAAAAAACATTTCATAAAAATCGTCTTCGCCCTTTAGTTTAGGAGAGTTTTCACCACCACCATTCGTGCTACGTTTCATTTCGGCATAAAATTCTTCGCCTGCACTAATTAAATCCATTGCATAAATAGGATAACCATATTCTTGACATAGTTTACAAAAAGCATCTACAGGTTTTTCACTTTTTCTTGTTTCTAGAAATCGTTCCTTTACTTTTTCATCACGATTTGCCTTGTGTTGTAGTTCATCTAACATTTCAAAAATTGTCACACTATCATCTCCCTATATATATTACTACATAGTATACTTGGAATAAGAAAGAATGTAAAGTAATTTTTTTGACAATTAGAAGCATATCCTTTATACTGTCTTTATGGAGGAGGACACAAATGAAGAATAATTTATTAACTGGCAATGTAACAAAATCTATGATATTTTTTGCTATTCCTATGATACTTGGAAATCTTTTGCAACAATTTTATAACATTGCTGATACGTTGATTGTTGGAAGATTTTTAGGAAAAGATGCATTAGCAGCGGTGGGTTCTTCTTATACTTTAATGGTATTTTTAACTTCTGTTATTTTAGGAATGTGTATGGGAAGTGGAGCTGCATTTTCAATTTTTTATGGAGCAAAAAAATTAGATGATTTAAAGACTAGTTTTTTTATTTCTTTTTTATTTATTGCAGTAGTAGCGATTGCTATTAATATTTGTGTTATTGTAGCAATTGACTCCATTATAATATTATTACAGATTCCAAGTAGTATTTTAAAAGAAACTAAAGATTATCTACAAATTATATTTTTAGGAATTTTATTTACTTTCTTGTATAATTACCTCGCTTGTTTATTAAGAGCCTTGGGCAATTCCTTTACCCCTTTAATTTTTCTAGGAATTTCAGCAGTTATGAATATTGTTTTAGATATTATATTTGTAATTGTAATTCCGCTAGGAGTATCGGGTGCAGCATTAGCGACCGTAATTGCACAAGGGTTTTCAGCGATTGGAATTTTACTTTATACGATTAAAAAGGAAGAAATGGTTTGTTTAAGACGGAGACATCTGTGTATAAGGAAAGACCTTTTTAAGATGATTTTACAATATTCAACCGTTACTTGTCTACAACAGTCTATTATGAATTTTGGAATTTTGATGATACAAGGACTGGTAAATAGCTTTGGCGTTGTTGTTATGGCTGCTTTTAGTGCGGCAGTAAAAATTGATTCGTTTGCCTACATACCTGTACAAGACTTTGGAAATGCATTTTCGACTTTTATTGCTCAAAATTATGGAGCTAAAAATAAAGAACGAATTCGAGCAGGTATTTTATTAGCAGTAAAAATAGCAGTAGTTTTTTGTTTGATAATTTCTGTAATTGTCTTTGCTTTTGCACCAATTCTTATGCAAATCTTTATAAAAGCTTCAGAAGTAGAAGTAATTGCAGTGGGTGTAACCTATCTTAGAATTGAAGGAGCTTGTTACTGTGGTATTGGTTGCTTGTTCTTATTATATGGTTTCTATCGTGCAATTAATATGCCATGGATGTCTGTTATTTTAACAATTATCTCATTAGGAACTAGAGTAGTTCTTGCCTATGCTTTAGCACCGATTGAATCTATTGGACTTTTAGGTATTTGGTGGGCTATTCCAATTGGATGGTTTTTAGCAGATTTTGTAGGATTTAGTTATATAAGAAAAGCAAGTAAGTTGACAAATTAATAGATATAAGCTATAATTAAAACTTAATGGATATTAATAAACCATCTCGATTTTGAGAGAACATTAAATAGAAAGGAGGTTATCAATAAAATGAGTATTCGATTGACACAGTTTTCAAAAACATCGGGTTGAGCTGCCAAAATTGGTCCAGAGACCCTTGCCCAGGTTCTGGGTAAGCTACCTAAATTTCATGATGAGAATCTTTTAGTGGGAATTGAGACGAGTGATGATGCAGCAATTTATAAAATTACCGATGATGTTGCATTGATACAAACCGTAGATTTCTTTACTCCGATTGTTGATGACCCCTATACGTTTGGACAGATTGCAGCGGCAAACTCATTAAGTGACGTTTATGCAATGGGTGGAGAACCGAGGATTGCTTTAAATATTGTGGGTTTTCCAAGTTGTTTAGACCCTGGTATTTTAGGAGACATTTTAGCAGGAGGAGCTGATAAAGTAAAAGAAGCAGGAGCCGTATTAGTAGGTGGTCATTCAGTACAAGATGACGAACCTAAATATGGTCTTTGTGTATCTGGATTTGTACATCCAGATAAAATCTTTAAAAACTATGGTTGTAAACCTGACGATGTTTTAATTTTAACAAAACAAATCGGTACTGGTATTATCAATACAGCAATCAAAGCAGAAATGGCATCGAAGAGTGCAATTGACGAAGCTGTACAAGTAATGTCTTCGTTAAATAAAAAAGCCAAAGAAGTTGTTGACCATTATCAAGTAAATGCTTGTACGGATATTACTGGATTTGGCTTATTAGGACATTGTGTAGAAATGGCCGAGGCTAGTCAGGTAACATTTGAACTTAGCGTAGATAGTATTGCATATTTAGATGATGCAATAGAGTATGCAAAGATGGGACTTGTTCCAGCAGGAGCTTATAAAAATCGTAGTTATTCCCAGGATAAAATTGATTTTCAACATGTAAAAGAGCATTTTGTAGACTTGCTTTATGACCCACAGACCTCAGGAGGTCT
Source organism: uncultured Lachnospiraceae bacterium (assembly GCA_902496125.1). Classification (GTDB taxonomy): domain Bacteria; phylum Bacillota; class Clostridia; order Lachnospirales; family Lachnospiraceae; genus TWA4. The sequence goes on along the minus strand of CABUZU010000126.1, from coordinate 1,847 downwards.
TTTATTAAGTGTGCCTCCAGAATGTGTATCCCAGATGATGGAAGAATTATCTAAGAAACAATTAGATACACAGGTTTCAATTATCGGTAGGGTTATACCAAAGGAAGAAAAACTAATTGCTCTCTATTAAGATTGATAAGAGGATGGGAATAAAATGAATTTAAAGCAATTAGAAGCATTTGTTGAAGTTACAGATAATGGAAGTTTTTCAAAGGCTGCTAAGAAACTATTTTTAACACAGCCAACAATTAGTGCCCATATTGCATCTTTAGAGAAGGAATTAAAAGTAAGACTTTTTGTACGTAATACAAAGGAAGTCAATCTTTCAAAAGATGGTGAGATTTTATATCAGTATGCAAAAAATATGGTAGATATGGAAAAAAAGATTAAACAAATCTTTATTTCAGAAGAGGAAGATGAACATGGTTGTGTTAATATAGCAACCTCTTCTGTTCCGGCGCAGTATCTACTTCCGGATATTCTTTCTAAATATACAGAAAAATATCCAAATCAATCTTTTAAAGTGACAGAAACGGATAGTGGACAGGTAGTAGATAGGGTAGTTCATCAGATGGCGGATGTTGGATTTACTGGTACGATACTTGATAAAAAGGATTGTAAATACATATCTATTTATCAGGATGAATTAGTGATAGCGATGCCTAATACGCCAAAATATCAGAAATTAAAGGAAGAGGAATCTTCAGTTAGTTGGATTGTAAATGAGCCACTTATTATTAGAGAAAATGGTTCAGGAACAAGAAAAGAAGCAGAAAGACAGTTACAAAAAGTAGGAATTGATAGCAATTCATTAAATGTAGTTGCAAATATCGAAAATCCAGAAGTAATTAAACGCTCAGTAAAGAATGGATTAGGAATTACAATTATTTCTAAGTTAGCAATTCAAAATGAAGTGGAATCTCATAGTCTTTTGTATTTTCCATTATCTACTAAAAATATGAAGAGAAATTTATATCTTGTTTATAATAAAAATAGTCATTTATCAAAATCGTCAGAACGATTTGTTCGATTAGTAAGGGAAGTTTATCATTGTTAATGTAAAAGTGTAGCTAAGATTTTATTTTAGCTACATTTTTTTAATTACTTGCAACACTTTTATAAAAAATAGATACTTAAATAGTGAAAGAAGGTGAAGAGGTGAGTAAAAAAGAACTAGTTCTAAAAGCAAAAGAAGGAGACGTCGACGCTTTTTGTAGCTTGTATAGTGAAATAAAAATGCAGTTGTATCGCTATGCTTATTATAAATTAGGAAACAGTCATGATGCAGAAGATGCGGTATCAGACTGTGTAGTTAGTGCATTTGAGCAAATTTCAAATTTAAGAAAACCTGAATATTTTAATGCTTGGATTTTTAAAATTTTATCTAATAAATGTAGCTATTACATAAAACATCAGATTTTTCAAAGAGAAAATGAAAATATTGAGGATGTAAAAAATCTACAAATAGAAGATAACTATCATACAGAAGTATGTGAAGCATTAGAAAAATTAAATCCGAAGGAAAAAGAATTGGTATTATTATCTGCCGTTGCAGGATTTAACAGTAAAGAAATTGCAAATGTATTAGGAATGACCTCAGGAGGGGTGCGTTCAAAGCTTTCAAGAAGTTTAAAGAAAATGAGAAAATTTTTGGAGTGATAATATGAAAGATGATTTAGAATTTATTAAAAAGAAAATGGAGGAAGATAAAATTCCGAATCCTAAATGGTTAGAAGAAGATGTGATAAGAGAAAGGTTAAAAGGAATACGCCCTATGAAACAAAAATTTGTAAAGACAAGAATGTTTAAGACAATAGTAGGTATGGCAGCTTGTTTTGCAGTCGCAG
>CABUZU010000125.1 GCA_902496125.1 uncultured Lachnospiraceae bacterium | reverse complement strand
TTGCATCTAAACTCTTATCTGAGATTGAAGAAGTGATCCATTCTCATCCTTCAAATGAGATTCAAGATACCTTCGCTTTTGTTGAAGATTTATTCATTACATTCGACAACAATCGAGAAATCGGCTGCATTCTAACCGGTGTCAATGGAGACCTCTCTTTTATTCAAAAAGCCGAAGATTTAATTGAAGATGGAATTAAACAGCGTCTTGAAATTGTACTAGGAAAGAATTACCAAGTTTCTCCTTATGTGTATTCTTTTTGCCGCAGTGGACTAATGGGTCTTTTAAAAATTTGGCTTTTAGAAGAACCTTCGCTTTCACCAGAAGAAATGGCTAAGATGACTTACGATTTAGTTGTTTCCATTATTCACCAATTTCATCCAGACCTCAAATTATCATAAAAACAGACCACAAAGTATTTTCTACTTTGTGGTCTATTTCTTTAAAAGAATAAAAATTTCTTTTTCTTATACTCTTCTGTTTTTACCGAAGTAACTTCGTATCCAATTTCTTTTACTGCACTTTTAATTTTCTCTTCATCTAAAGCTTCTTCTGATACAATTTCCGTCTCACCTTTTTTACGAGAAGAATTTACCTTCTTTACTGTAAAATTCTTTCTTATTACATCATTCATATGGCTTTCGCACATACCGCACATCATACCATCAATAGTAAGTGTTGTTTTAATCATGAAATCATCTCTCCTCTATGTATTTTTACTACATATAGGATATACCCCCTAGTGGTATATGTCAAGATTTCTTATTTAGAATTTTTCTCATTATGCTAATTTTATTGACTTTCACTTGATTGTTCACCTTTCACAGTTAATATCGTAACCTTCTCCACACTTCCATCTTCATTATAAGAAATCGAAACATTATCTCCCTCTGAAATATCAGAAATCGAAAGATTTTGTTTTTGTGGTCTGTCTCCATTTGATGCTTCGCCACTTGGTGCTTCTCCACTTGGTCTCTCACCATTTGGTGCTCCACCTCTTCCTCTTGTAATCGTTACACTATCGCCAAGTTCTACTTCTTTTATCTCATCTGTTAACTCAAGTTCTGAACTTGAATTGTCTTTTAAGGTACCTACTGTAATCGTAATACTACTATCACTTACCTTACTGACTTGACCATAGGTTATATTTTTTGTACTTTCTGAATCACTGCTGATACTTTCAGACTGAACGGTTGTTGTTGTTGTAGTTGTCTTAGCACTACATCCGGTCACTCCTGTAATTAATGATGCACTCATTGCTACTGCTAACATGTAATATATATAATTCTTTCTCATAATTATCAATTCCTTTCCTCTAGGGCTTTTGTTTTTTGTTGCCCTTAGTATAGGTAAATAAAGTCAAAAAACTGTGAATAAAATTTCTTTAATTTGTGAAAAAAAGTTTTAGAAATTGTGAAATCCCCATTTTTGTGCTATCCTATATAATGATAGATAATTAACTTAGGAGGAATTTCCATGAGACAAATTACATTAGGAACTACTGGCATCACTGTACCACAAAATGCCTTTGGTGCATTGCCAATTCAACGTATCAGCGATGATGAAGCTGTAAAATTATTAAGAAAAGCCTATGAAGGTGGTATGCGCTTCTTTGACACTGCAAGAGCATATACCGATAGTGAAAAGAAAGTCGGAATCGCATTTAAAGGAATGAGAGATAAAATCTTTATCGCTTCTAAAACTGGTGCAAAAACACCAGAACAATTTTGGAAAGATTTAGAAACCTCTCTGACAAATCTACAGACTGACTACATTGACATTTACCAATTCCACTGTGCAAATCAGTGTTATAAACCAGGTGACGGTACTGGTATGTATGAATGTATGTTAGAAGCTAAAAAACAAGGTAAAATTCGCCATATTGGTATTACTGCACATAAAATTGAAGTTGCAAAAGAAATCGCAAACTGTGATTACTACGAAACCCTTCAATTCCCATTTAGCTATCTCTGTTCAGATAAAGACTTAGAACTTGTAAAAACTTGTAAAGAAAGAAATATCGGTTTTATTGCAATGAAGGGACTTGCTGGCGGACTCATTACTCGCTCCGATGCTGCAATGAGTTATCTCTACCAATATGATAACGTACTTCCAATTTGGGGTGTTCAAAAAGAAAGCGAACTTGATGAATGGCTTGCTTTCATGAATGAAGAACCGGTTATGACCGACGAATTAAAAGACTTTATTGCAAAAGATAGAAATGCTTTAGTTGGAGACTTCTGTCGTGGTTGTGGCTACTGTATGCCTACCTGTCCAGCTAAAATTGAAATTGCGACCTGTGCTCGAATGTCCTTACTCCTTCGTCGCTCTCCATCCGCTTCTCATTTAACAAAAGAATCTCAGGAAATGATGAAAAAGATTGAAGATTGTATCGAATGTGGCGTATGTAAAACCAAATGTCCATATGAACTAGACACTCCTAATTTATTAAAGAAAAACTATGAAGATTATAAAAAAGTAGTTGCAGGAGAAGTAAAAGTTCAATAATAAAGAAACCCTCCCTTGTATAAAGGGAGGATTTTTTTATCTAAGTAACTTCGTCATCTCACCCAATCTACAAAGAGCTTCCCTCAACGTCGCTTCTTCACGGGCAAAATGTAATCGAATCAAATGATTGACAGGTTCTTTAAAGAAACTAGAACCTGGTACAGCTGCTACCTTATAATGAGTAATCATCCATTCACAAAACTGTAAATCACTCCATCCTTTAAATTGTGGTAACGCTAAAAAATCTGAAATATCAATTAATATAAAGTACGTTCCCTGTGGTAGCGTATGCTTTAATCCAATCTCATCCAGTCCATTTACAAAAAAATCTCGTTTCTTTGTATAAATTTCTTTTAATTCCTTATAGTATTCTTCGCCAAATTGAAGACCAACCGTTGCAGCCTCTTGAAGCGGGGATGCTGCTCCAACCGTTAAGAAATCATGGACTTTCTTTACTCCTTCGATAACTTCTTCTGGTCCTACTACATATCCAAGTCTCCAACCAGTAATCGAATAAGTCTTAGATAGAGAATTGCAAGTAATCGTTCTTTCATACATATCAGGAAGACCTGCCATATGTACATGCGTATACGGGTCAAATACAATATGCTCATACACTTCATCCGTTACAATAAAGGCATCATATTTTTTAGCCAACTGTCCAATAAACTCAAGCTCTTCATAAGTAAATACCTTTCCACATGGATTCGAAGGATTACAAATAATAATTGCCTTTACATTTTGCTTAAACGCATCTTCTAATACCTTCTTATCAAAATCAAATTTAGGTGGCACTAAAGGTACATAAATCGGATTTGCTCCTGAAAGAATTGCATCTGCTCCATAATTTTCATAAAATGGCGAAAATACAATTACATTGTCTCCTGGATTGCAAATCGTCATCATTGTAGCCATCATCGCCTCAGTTCCACCACAGGTGACAACTACCTCTGTCTTAGGATTGATTTCTCGGTTAATTGCCCTTCCTTGCTTTTTAGCAATTGCTTCTCTAATATTATCTGCACCAAAGGTAATACTATACTGATGTGGTCCTTCCTTCGCTGCCTTTGCCAATGCATCTGTTAATTCTTTCGGTGGGTCAAAATCTGGAAATCCCTGTGACAAATTAATTGAACCTTCTGTTTCGTCATTAATTCTTGTCATTCTTCGAATGACTGAATCTGTAAAAGTCTGTACTCTATCACTTAATTTTGGCATGACACATCCTCCAAAAATTTACTAACTGCTTTTAATCCCTCTTCTAGCTCCTTCGTTTCACATGCATAACCAATACGCATACTATGAGGCTGTTCAAAACAATCTCCCGGTGTTACAAATGCACCGGTCTTATCATACATTTCCTTACAAAATTCATAAGAAGGAATATCTAAATCATAATAGACAAGTGCCGTAGTTCCTGCCTGAGGCTTTGTATAATGAACATGAGGTTCTTTTTCTACCCACTCATCTAAAATAGCTAAATTATCTCTTACAATCTTACGATTTCTTTCTAAAATCTTCTCACTATTTGCAAGTGCAATTCCGGCCACTGCCTCATCGAACATTCCACAGCTTACCAGATTATAATCTCTATGAGATAAGAAATTCTTAATCAAATCCATATCATGAGTTGCAATCCAGCCAAGACGAAGTCCTGCAAGAGAAAATACTTTCGACATACTGCTAACAGAAATTCCTTTTTCATAAAGGTCTACAATCGATTCACACCATACATCTTCTTGAGTTAGATGACGATAAACCTCATCGCATAAAATATACGCACCCACACCTCTTGCAATCTCTACAATTTCCATTAACAATTCCTTAGACATCAATGCCCCTGTTGGATTATTAGGATTGTTGATACAGATAAGCTTCGTCTTAGGAGTTACTAATCCTCGAAGTTCCTCTAAATCTGGTAAATATCCATTTTCATTTTTAAGATGTACAAGCTTTAAATTCGCACCATAGGATTCTGGAATGGAATAAAGCTGTTGATAGGTTGGCATAATACTAACCACTTCATCTCCTGGCTCTACAAGCGAATAAAATACATGATGGTTCGCTCCTGCTGCTCCATGAGTGGTTACGATTTCTTCTGGTTTTAATGTTTTATATAATTTACAAATTCCCTGTTTAAACTCTGGATTTCCTTCAATAAATCCATAAGTCAAACGACGACTTCCAAATTGTTGCCAAAATTCTTCTGGAGACTTGCCTGCAATTTCTAATAATTCATTGAGGGAAACTGAATCTACACAGGTTTCAGCAATGTTGTATTTTGCTCCGGTTTCATAAGCATTCATCCACTCTTCTACTTTAAATGGTTTAATATACATGTTTTTTCCTTTCTATCCAAAAAAGGCTAATCAGACCTAAGCCTTATAATATACCAATGGTATACCGTACCTACGGCAAAAGTCTGATTAGCCTTTTAATCTCCACCCGGTGGTGGAGAAGGAGTTTTTTAAGTTTTTTTAGTATAGCATGAAAAAGGTGAAGATGCAAGTCTTCCCATAAATATGTGATGAATTACCACGTCTAAAAGGTCCTACACGCATTTAGGCGTGGTTTCTTGGACTTCTTATAAGTGGCTTATGGCTATTCACAAAGCCCTATCCCAGTGGGATTAC